>DATDOJ010000276.1:0-19008 GCA_035293345.1 Bacteroidia bacterium | reverse complement strand
TAAGCGGGCTGGAGGACGAAGTTTTTGATGATGGATTCGCCTTGTTTGATTTCGAAGGGGGGTGTTGTTTGTGTCTGAATGGTAGCGCCTGAGATGGTGAGGGTGATGGTGGCGGGGGCGGTATCGGGTTCGAGGGCGTATAAGCCGAGAACATCGGTGGTGGTTTCGATGTTTTGCTCGTTGATTTTTACGGTTGCGTTGTAAACGGGTTCTCCATCGGGAGAGAGGAGGGTGCATATTCCTTTGACTCTTGTTGTTCCTGTGCCGAGGTCAATGATTTCGCGGGCTTTTTGGTAGTCGCTGAGGTAATGTGGGTTTGCGGCTTTGAAAGAGATGGAGATGGGGTCGAGGGTTTTTTTGAGAATTGCGTTTGCTTCTGAAAAGAGTGTTACGAGTTCTCCGGTGAGGGTGGCGCGGTGGACAACTGCCATGCGCGGATTGGCGAGGGCGTTGAGATAGTTGGTTATGTCTTGTTGCCAACTGAGGATGATGGCGGGTGTGATTCCATAATCGGCAAGGACAGCAATGAGCAGGTTGACGATGTTGAGAAGTGTTTGTGCTTTTTGCCCGATTTGGTCATCGTTTGTTTCGCGAAGTTCGGTGACGGAGAGGTTCATTTGCGCTTCGAGCGTGGTGTCGTTGATGGATACGGCATACGCTTTTACGGGGCTGATGACGGAGAAGGTGCTTTGGACAAGGGTTTCCTGCAATTGGTTTTTGTTTGTGGTTACGCCTGTGATGGCGAGGTCTTGTTCGCCTGAGGTGGTTTGGATGGCTGTGATTTTTACATTGAGGGCGGTGATTCCGTTTTTGAAAGCGAGAATGGTGTTGGTGATTAGCTGGCTGTTGGATGCGTGCTTTGAGACGGCACGGAACATATTGAGCTGGTTGAATTGGATGTTGTCCATTTTAAAAAATTATGAATTATGAATTATGAATTATGAATTGAGGGGGCGAAGATAGGGATTTTTGGATTAACTAATTTTATTTTTTTTGACAGAGGTATTCTCGGGGGTTGTAAATGCTGCGGAGCGGGGGTTTTACATGTAAATGATTTTCCTGACAGCTTGTTTTCCGTTCTGAATGACTTTGACGAAGTAGATGCCTTTGGGATTTGATGATAAGTCAATGATGGTGCTTTGGGCAGTTAGTTTTTCTTTGTGGTAGATTTCGTTGCCGAGGGTTGTGAAAACGGTGATGTCTTTTTGCAAGTCATTTTCTGTTTCCATTTGGAGGGTGAATGTTCCGTTGGTGGGGTTGGGATAGAGGGTAAAATTCAATACGTCTTTTTGCTCATGTGGTTGTGATGATGGCTGATTGTTATTACCGCCATCACCTTGATGTAAACTTTTGAAGCTGTTGCCGGGTTGGTCGCAGTTATGGATAAAGGCGTCAAAGTCGCTTCCGGTTGTTGCTGTTGCGACAAAATTGGGAAGCAGTGTAATCTCATCTGTTGAGCGATAGTAATTTTTCAATCCTGCATTGAATGTTTGTTCTGATGTGATGGGACCATCTATTTCTTCAAATGTATTTTGACTAATATTTCCTGTGAGTGTAAGAGTTCCTGTCGGTGGGCATGCGAGCGTTGATTCCCAAATACCGCGACCATAAGTAGCCGCTCCAATTGTGTTGGAAGCATAATTAATATCAAGGTCAGTAACAATATTTATGGGAAAATTATCATTGAAACATTGCCATCCACTTGTTTGATAGAGGTTCTTGTTTGTATAAAATATTCCAACATCTGTTCCCACATAAAGTCCGTTATTGCTGCCTCTTTCGTAAACAATTGCATTAATGGGGAACTCCGTAAGTCCCGTTGAATAATCGTTCCAGCTTTGCCCGCCATTCGTACTCATATAAACTCTGTTTTTCCCCCAATAAGGAGGTGATAAATTTGTATTCTTCTCAAACCCGCTAAAAGTTATCCAGACCACATCAGGATTTTCCGGATGCACAAGCACTTTTGAAATCGAATAAGCTTCAGGGAACCAATGACCGTCAAATGATAAATTAAGTTCATCTGTTAAATCTTCCCAATCATTAATATTTAATCCTCCTCCTGATATCGACTTAAATAATTTCCTTGGTCTGTTAGTGTCATTAGAATTGTATGTTGACCATGTCGCACCTGAAAATCCGGCATAAATAATATTCGGGTCAGAAGGAGCGACATCAAGAAAATCAATATGGTCACCGAAGGGAATACTATTCGGGTAGTTAGGATGAAAATCCGAAATTTTAGTCCAGTTGGGATAAGAAGAAGCACTTATATTAAAAGTTGATACTTTATAAAGTTCTGAATAAGCTACATATAGATTATTATCTGGATTCATAAGCATCGGTCTAATATTATTTCCAGGAAGACAACCTGAGGGACACCCAGGTTGTAGATTGAAACTGGATTGAGCCCATGAAGTACCATTGAAAGTATATCTGTATATCTGCATAGTTGTTGCTCCACAACACCAATTTTGTGCATAAAGAATGTTTGAATTATTTCTGTCAATCACAACATCACCACCATCCTGACATGGTGGAGGAGGAAAATTACAATGGCTTGGCATCACCCAGCCATTATCATAAATATAAACATCATTATCTTGAGTTCCTCCTGAAAACATATTTGGCTTGGTTTGCGAAGCTCCAATTCCATCAAACTGAGTTATTGTGAGTCCTGTGCCATTAATATTCGACCATACGGTCCCGCCATTTGTAGAAATAGATACTCCTCCATCATTACCCACGATTACCGTATTGCTTGATAAAAGTAAAATTGTTCGTACATCAACATGCTGATTGTATGATAGTCCACTAAAACTGCTGCCCCCGTTTGTTGATTTTCCAATGTTAACCCCAACGTTCGCATACATTATGGTTGCATCTGACGGAGATATAGCCAATGCATTATAATATATATCAAGAGTAATATTCGATGCATTCCTTGTGCTTACAGTATTTCCTGAAGAATCAAGAACTTTAATTCGTCTCGTTTGGGAGTACGTAACATTTGAGCAGGGACTACAATTAATATTTGATATAGTGATATATTCTGCATAAATAGAATTTGCGTCTGCTGGAGTAACTGCCAACCGAATAAGTTCCGCCATAGAACCTCCGGTCTCAAGATTTACAGTAGTCCAGTTTCCACCGCCATTGGTCGTTCTATAAAGAAGGGCGCCATTGTTTCCTGTACAATTGCATGATGGAAAGCATGAGGGGCATTGTCCCTTAATTATAGCTCCACCGGCATCATCAGAAGAAAGAAACAATACGGCAGTGTCAGAAGGAAGCATCACAATATCAAAGCAATTAGTAGCTAAACCGTTTGGATCATACGGATTCTGATTTGTGGAAGGAGGCAATGACCATATCTGTTCCCAGTCGGTACCTCCATTAATGGACTTGTATGCTTTATCTTTAATTATTGTATAAATAACATCAGGGTCTAAAGGATTTATAATAATTTTTCTTGCAACATTGTTCGGACCCGGATTTCCGGGACCGATTTGCGCCCATGTGCTGCCTCCATCCGTAGTTTTAAGGATTCCGATTCCATAGCCGCTCCCTTTGCCGCTTATTTGCCCGGTAGAAACATAAATAATATCATGGTCGGTCGGGTCAATGGCGATATAAGTTATCCCGAGACCGGGTAAATTATATCCGTCAGTAAGATTATTCCATGTAATATTACTTTGAGTAATATCCGTTGATTTCCAAAGTCCGCCCGAATTGCTTCCTGCATAAATAATATCCGGATCTGTCGGGTCAACAGCGAGGCAAACGATGATGCCCATATTGGGAGTTGTTGTTGGCCCGGTTTGCGTAACAGGACCTAATAAATTCCAGTCAGCAGGCATGGAAGCGGCTGTTGTGCAAACGGGTGATTGAACTATTTGAGTTAAAGCTTCAGTAGCGTATTGAAAGCTGTTCAAATATGTACTGTTTATAGGACCGATTCTTGTTTTCCAGAATTCTTTCCATGCCTGGTAGTGACTATATCCACCACCTTCATTTGCATCAGGATTTGTCGCGTAATAATTGTCCAGCGTATTACAAATCTGACTAAAGTCGGCATTGGGACCACTCATCATTTTAATCAAATCAGGATTATTTGCTGGCTGCGCACTGAGTAATAGTGGGAATAATGCTATTACCATGAAATGGCAATAAGATAAATTTTTCATTGTGAAAATTATTGAATGATTAATTTATTGAAATATTTTTTTTGAGTCGTAGTTTCCTGCACATGCAATTGATATATGCCCGGCTTAATTCCCGAAGTATTAATTCTAATAAAATCATTTTCTATCTCATATTGAAGAGAAATTCTCTGCCCAACAATGTCAAATAATGCAACCATTACTTTATAAGAAATATGGTAACCAGCAAAGCGGAAAATAACATAATCAGTCGCTGGCTGAGGAAATAATGTCCCTTCATTTTCATCAGAAAAATACTCGAAAACTATATCAGGTAATTCACAAGGTCCTGTCAAATAATAATGAATGCTATCTTGAATAAAACACTTCAACTCAGGAGTTAATTCAAGTTGGCTTGGGGGTTCTAATAAGCCAGAAGTACTTCCAATTCCTTCTATAATATAACCAAAATTTATTGTTTTCCTATATGTTGAACCAATCAATAATGAATCTATGCTTTGAACGATAGCACCTCCAATAAACTTCCCTGGAACGGTATCACCAATACTAAGATTAAAATCATAAAGTAATTGTTCCTGAGCAGTATCTTTCGGTACAAAATAAACTTGGCGCAGAGAAGTATCTTGCCTTATGGCTCCCATGTAACCTGCACCGGGTATGTAGTAAGGACCGCAAACATATGACCCATAACCCAGAACTCGTACAATCTTATGATAGTTATAAATCCCGATTAAAGTGTCTCCCTGCATCTCATATTGATAATGTGCTTGAGGATGACTGTTGTTATAACAATACGCTTCGCCCCAATCTACCCGCCATATTGCGTTGCTATCAGGAAAAGGATGATAGACGTCTGTTTGCGATTTAGCAACGCCAACCGCTAAACATAAGCAGACAATGAGAAATAATTTTTTCATGATTTATTTTTTCACTTGTTCTTTCAATTCATCAATTTGTTTTTGCTGCTCGATAATGTAAAGCGTCAGCTCTTCAATTTTTTGGAGGAGTTTCATTTGCATGTCGCCTATTTCTACACCATCGTTATTTTTTACTTCATCGGCAGAGGCAATGCCGGGAAGATGTTTATTCTCTTTGATAAAATTCTCAAGTTCTTTCAATGACATACACTGGTAATTGTTTTCAAAAACATTATCGGGCCAACTGCTGCGCAATTTTACTTTCACTTCTTCACAAATGATATTTCCGTTAACAGCTAATTTGTAATTATAATTAGTGGTTGAGTAATCTGTTCCTATTACCACTTTGCCATTATTTAATATTCCAAATGTGGTTGGACTGGGAGCTCCCGGCTCAGTAGCTGTATTAGGATTCGGATTATATTCAGCAAAAAACGCAGTGGTTAAATTAGGATAATCTACAACTTTGAAAACATATCCTTCAGGACAATTGTAATCGGGGTCGCTTGAATAAGTCACCTGAAAGACCGGCTTGCAATAAGGTGAAGTAATTGATTGCGGAGGAAGTTGAGTACTAAAGTAATCAGCAAATTTTCCATCCAATATTTCAACCTTTGCTTTGGGCGGAAATGTTTTTGAAAAACTTCCAAGCCCTACATTAAATTGAGCAGGTTCCTGTATAATTAATGGTCCGTCATCTGTATATATTCGGTTATCGCTTGCTGTATTTTGATTTTGCCCTCCCAGCCAGATGGAATTTCCGATTTCAATTGAATCAATAATATGCATTATATTGTAAGTACTTGCCCCGGAAACATTAATCGTACTCGAAGATAAATTACCTGAAACATTAACATTTCCATTTGTGTTTACTCTCATTCTTTCCGTTCCATTCGTCCTCAACACCAAATCCACATTATCCGCAGTCCCTATGTAATGCGTTGCAGGATTGCTCCCCGTGTTACCCGTCATTGTCCAGTCGTTTCGCTCGGGTTCTGTGAGTGTTATGTCCCGCATTGCTGTGCAACCGTTGGCATCTGTTACAGTTACCTTATATAAAATGCTGCCTCCTACCGAGGTTCGGTTTTGTGTGGTCGGTCCGTCAACCCATGAGTAAGTATATGGAGATACTCCTCCTGATGTGTTGTTGGTTATGCTCCCGTTGAAGCACTGGTAACAACTTACGTTATATCCGTTCGGATACAAATAACTGCTCAGCAAAACAGCAAGCAGTTGGGGCTCGCTCAGGTTTAAGCCGTTGGTTGCAGTTGCACCTAAGCCATCCGTAACAGTTACCGCATAATAGCTTGCAGTCAGGTTGCTAATCGTTTGCGTAGTAGCGAGGTTGCTCCAGAGATAAGTGTATGGAGGGAAACCGCCCGTAGCGTTAGCAGTTATCCATCCGTCATTTCCCCGGTTACACGAAATATGATACCCGTTGTGCGAAGAAGCAGTAAAAGAAATGTTGAGTTGCGCAAGGGCAACGCTTGCAGCAAGAATTAAAACAAGAGAAGCAAATAATTTTTTCATGTGAAGTAAATTTAAAGGTTTAAAGAATGAGGAAATAAAAAATCCCGTTCGCACAGAGCAGAAACGGGATTGAATGTTATGGAGAGATTATTAAAATCGGCCGTCCGCCTCAGTGGATCCGTCCTTTGGCGGAGAGAAAAATTTTCCGGAGGGATGTTAAAAACTGCATGTAAAAAAGAAAGAATCATTTCAGGTCTTTTTGAAATTGAGTTCAAAGGTATAAATTATCTGAATGCAAGCAAGTGTTTCAGAAAAAAAATTATTCTACAGTATTTGGAATACTGCGTTAGTAAAATAAATTCAAAAAGTTTATGGAGTATTTTCCCCTTCTCCCGGCAAATTGGAAGAAGTTGTTTCGGAGTGAGGCGTGGTCTGCGAAATGAAATCATCGTCATGACCGGGCTTGCTGTAGTCATAGGGCCAGCGGTGAACCGTTGGAATTTCTCCGGGCCAGTTGCCGTGCAGATGTTTGATGGGCGCAGTCCACTCAATCGTGTTCGACTTCCACGGATTCTGCACAGAGCGTTTACCGCGCCAGATGCTGTAGAAAAAGTTGGCGACAAAAATCATCTGGGCAACTGCTCCGAGAATGGCAAACCAGGTAATCAGTTCGTTGATATTATAGATACCGTCAAATCCTTCATAAGCCGTGTTTGCATAATACCTGCGCGGCACACCGGCAAGACCGATGAAGTGCATGGGGAAAAACACACCATACACAGAAAGAAATGTCAGCCAGAAATGCACATAGCCGAGTTTCTTGTTCATCATGCGTCCGTACATGCGCGGGAACCAGTGATAGATTCCGGCAAACATTCCGAAGATGGCGGAACTGCCCATCACAATGTGGAAGTGCGCCACAACAAAATACGTGTCGTGAACGTTGATGTCGAGGGCTGAGTCGCCAAGAATAATTCCTGTTAGTCCGCCCGAAATAAAGAATGAGACCAGACCAATGGCAAATAA
Organism: Bacteroidia bacterium; assembly: GCA_035293345.1. Taxonomy (GTDB): domain Bacteria; phylum Bacteroidota; class Bacteroidia; order AKYH767-A; family 2013-40CM-41-45; genus 2013-40CM-41-45. The sequence goes on along the minus strand of DATDOJ010000276.1, from coordinate 11,432 downwards.
AATTGCAGGCGACATGACGATGTTTGCCTTCCACAACGTGGCGATATAATTAAACACTTTCACTGCCGATGGAATGGCGACAAGCAGCGTGGTGAACACGAACACCGAGCCGAGGAAAGGATTCATTCCCGTGATGAACATGTGGTGTCCCCAGACAACGAAGGAGAGGAATGCAATCACGAGCATGGAGCCAATCATCGCTTTGTAACCGAAAATCGGTTTGCGCGATTGAGTTGCAATAATTTCCGAAGCAAGCCCGAGCGCAGGCAGCAGCACAATGTACACTTCCGGATGTCCGAGAAACCAGAACAGGTGCTGGAAGAGAATGGGGCTTCCGCCAACATGTTCAAGCGGAGCGCCATTAATAAAAATATCAGCGAGGTAAAAACTTGTTCCGAAACTCCTGTCGAACAACAGGAGAAGCGCGGCAGCAAACAGAACAGGAAAAGAAAGTATTCCGAGCATTGCCGTGATGGTGAATGCCCAGATAGTAAGCGGAAGGCGCGTCATGCTCATTCCTTTTGTGCGAAGGTTGATGACTGTTACAACATAATTGATACCGCCAAGCAATGCAGAGCCGATGAACAGAACCATGCTCACAAGCCACAGCGTCATTCCCGCGCCTGAGCCGGGAATCGCCTGCGGCAGCGCGCTGAGTGGCGGATAAATTGTCCATCCCGCAGAGGCGGGACCGGCTGTGACAAACAGTGAGGCACACATCACGGCACATGAAGCGAAGAAGAACCAGTAAGAAAGCATGTTGAGAAATCCCGATGCCATATCGCGCGCACCCACCTGGAAAGGAATAAGAAGATTGCTGAACGTTCCGCTCAATCCGCCCGTGAGCACAAAGAACACCAGGATGGTTCCGTGTATGGTGATAAGTGCGAGATAAAAACTCGGGTCGAGTTTCCCGTCTTTGCCCCACTTGCCGATAACGCTTTCAAGCCACGAAAATTTCTCATCGGGCCAGGCAAGCTGCAAACGGAAAATCACAGACATGAACATGGCAAGCAAAGCCATCAGGATTGCCGTGATGAGAAACTGTTTTGAAATCATCTTGTGGTCCTGGCTGAAAACATATTTCGTCCAGAACGTTTGATGATGTTCATGATGTTCGTGCGCCCCGTTTCCGTTGGCGTGAACAGCATGGTCTGTATGTTGCATGGTTGACATCTTCGAATTATTTGGTACTGGTCATTGCTGTTGCTGTAGCAGGCGGAATTACGGCAGGTGTCACAACGCGCGGCACCACAAAATTCTGCCTGACAATCCAGCTCTTAAACTGTTCCGGCTCTTCGCACACAACATCCATCTTCATATTGTAATGAGCCACTCCGCAAATTTTGTTGCACAGGAGAACATACGCGAATTTTTCATTCTTCGTTATCTGTTTCATCTGTGCCGTGGTGATAGTCGGTTCGAAGAAAAATTCTGTCGTCATTCCCGGAACACAGTTCATCTGAGTGCGGAAGTGCGGGAGATATGCGCTGTGAATCACATCACGCGACTGCAGCTTGAGAAGAATTTTTGAGCCGACAGGCAGGTGAAGTTCACGGGTGATAATATCATCGCGTGAAGCAGCATCCGTTGTATCCACCCCAAGCGGATTGTTATCAGCAATCAGGCGGAAATTAGATTTGCCCAATACGTTATCCGCTCCTGCATAGCGTGCCGTCCAGTCGAATTGTTTTCCATAAATCTCAATAAGCATGGAGCCCTTCGGTGCGGGTTTGGTGATGTTGTTCCAAACAATCAGTCCGTAAACAATCATCCCGCCAAGCACGATAGTGGGGATTATTGTCCAGATGAACTCAAGCGTGTGATTGATGGGATAGAAGTACGCTTTCTTTTCCTTGCGGTGATTATAGCGGTATGAAAAATAAAAAAGAAGAAACTGGGTGATAAGGAAAACAACGATGAGCAGAATCCAGTTTACGTCAAGCAGCTTGTCTACTATGACTCCGTGCTTGGATGCGGAGATTGGAAGCAAATATTTTTTGGCATCGAGCGTGAAATAAATCATGGCGCCAACGCCAAGAATTAAAAACACCATCATCATAATGCCGTTGAACTGATTATCCTTTTTGGTGATGACGCTTACATCTTCACCACTCAGTTCATTCGCCAGTTCAAGAACACGAATCACGCGAATAATGGCGATGATGGCAAGCACTGTAACAATAAGTATTAGCAGATTAATCATGTTTTGTAATTCGTATATTCGTATTGATTTGTTATTCGATGATGATTAAATATGATGATGCGCAGCTTCCGTCTGCATCGGGTGATTCTTCGGCACGAGGGCTGCCTTGGTGAGTTCTTTAAATGTCACAAAGAGAAATGCTCCGAGGAAACCAAGCCCGGTTCCCACCTCAACCAAACCGATATGTGCGGCTGAACCAATCGTTCCGGGAAACACCATCAGGAATACATCAATCCAGTGACCACAAATGATGATGATGCATGCTGTGATGAGAATTTGTCTTTGCCTTTTTGCATCGCGCGACATGAGCACAAGGAAAGGAGCAAGAAAATTGATGAACAGGTTTCCAATCCACAGCAGTTTGAAATGTTCCCAGCGGAACTGGAAGTACACAACTTCTTCCGGCAGGTTTGCATACCAGATGAGCATGAACTGTGAAAACCACAGATACGTCCAGAAGATGGTGAACGCAAACATAAACTTTCCTATATCGTGGACGTGATTTTCATTTACGTTTTCTAAATATCCGAGTGTCCGTAGGTAAATTACGAGCATACACATCATTGCCAGTCCGCTCACAAACAATCCTGCAAACGTGTACCAGCCGAAGAGCGTGCTGAACCAGTGAACATCAATAGACATGAGAATGTCCCAAGCTGAAGTGGAAGAAGTAATTCCGAAGAGCACCACAAAGATAGCGCTGAGGCGAAAATTCCTTTTATACATCGCCAATCCTCCATCAATATCTTCCTGCAAAGAATTTTTCCGAATCATCCACGCAAAGCCCGCCCAGATTAATCCGTACAATACAAGACGGATAATATAGAAAGGTATGTTCAGGAATCCTGCCTTGCCGGCAACAATCGGGTCATACTCAGGAGAAGTTGTGTCATATAATTCGTGGTGTGTCCAGTGATATAAATTATGGTGACCAAGAATAAAAATAAGAAGCAACCCTGCGCAGCCGAATTTCAGAAAACTCATCATCGCCTGTGGCACGCGGATTAATCCTGCAGACCATCCTGCCTGCGCCACATACTGCACGGCAACAAAGAACAATCCGCACAGTGCAATGGCATTGAAGTAAAAATTATTGTGCAGCAAGGCAGCCCATGCCCTGTCCGGATTTGTCATGAATCCATAGACAACAGCAATGACGCCAACTGCCATCAGGGCGAAAGTTATGTTGCGTAATTTATTGGTGAACGTAAACATCGTTGCTTTCGTTTTTTTCAGGAAGATTTTTTTGTTGTGTCAGCCGTTGCCGTTGCGCCCATTTTCTGCAAGGTCTGAACATAGATGATAATTTTCCAACGCTCGGTTTGTGTAAGTTGCGATGCGTGCGAGCCCATCATGTTTTTTCCGAACTCAAGTGTGTGGTACATTTTTCCTTCGGGAAGGTCTTTCAGCGCATCACCGGAATAGGATGGCGGAGGAGCGAATTTTCCATTGAGTGTGATGCTGCCGTCTCCCATTCCCTGCGGACCGTGACAGTGTATGCAGAATATTTCAAACAATCTTTTTCCTTCCGCTAAATTTTCAGGGGAATGTTCGAGAGAATTTTTTAATTCCTTTCCTGCTGCCTCATAACCCTCCGGTGTGTTCGGATATGGATAAGGCATATACCCTCCGCGAGGAATTGTACCCGCAACCGGTTGGCGGTTGGTCATGCTGTCTGAAAAAATTGTGTTAATCGAATTAGGTTTATAGGCAAGCGAACGATACATGTCAGGCATGAATTCGTAGCCGGGCTTCTTAGGGTCGGTGGTGCAGGAAGCGATGAACAGTGAAGCAACAAACAAAACTATCAGAACAGAAATAATTGTCCTGATTCTGGATTCTGCCTTCTGCCTTCTGGTTGCGTTTAACATATAACGTATCACAAATAACTTTTTAAATCACTTCACTTGCTCCGCTTGCACGGATAATAATTTTCGCATCATTGATTTTGCTTTCGTCTTTCACTTCCACGTGGAGGATAAATTTATCATCGGTCACGCGCGGGTGAGGAATCGGTGCCGTTACACCCGGAAGAATTTTGCTGCGCAGAAGAAACACGATAAACATTCCGTGAGCTGCCCCAAGCACTGTGCATTCAAACAACACGGGAATAAATGCCGGAAGATTCAGATATAAAGCGAAGCTGGGTTTGCCACCGATGTTCATGGGCCAGTCCTTAATCATCATATACCAGATCATCCAAAGTCCGAGGGCAAATCCTGTTCCGCCCAGCAGGAAAGAAACAATGCCCATGCGCGTTCGCGGAATTCCGAGCACTGCGTCAATGCCGTGAATAGGGAACGGGCTTTGCAGATTCGTCACGCGAAGTCCGCTGTTCCGCAAGGATGGAATGACAGTGAATAACTGCGTCTCATCTTCATACACTGCGTATAATGTTTTACTCATGGCGTTTCACAAACTGGTTACCGGTGCGTTTCAATATTGTTTTTAATTCGTTCAGGGCGATGACGGGAAATACTCTTGCAAACAGAAGAAAGCATGTGAAGAAGAACCCGATGGTGCCGATGAAAATTCCGACTTCAATAAATGTAGGATGATACATCGTCCATGCAGAGGGAATATAATCCCGCGTCAGAGAAACGGCAATGATGACGAATCGTTCAAACCACATTCCGATATTGATGAAGATGGAAATGATGAATGATGCCGTTAAACTCGTGCGGATTTTTTTGAACCAGAAAAGCTGCGGAGTGATTACGTTACAGGTCATCATCGTCCAGTATGCCCACCAATAAGGACCTGTTGCGCGGTTGATGAATGCATAAGATTCATATTCCACTCCGCTGTACCAGGCGATGAAAAATTCCGTGATGTATGCGATGCCGACAATGGATCCGGTGAGAATGATAATCTTGTTCATGGACTCGATGTGCTGAACGGTAATGTATTGTTCGAGCGAAAGAACTTTTCTTGCAATTACAAGAAGTGTCATCACCATAGCGAAACCAGAGAAGATGGCACCGGCAACGAAGTATGGAGGGAAGATGGTTGTGTGCCAACCCGGAACGATAGATGTCGCGAAGTCAAAACTTACTATCGTGTGAACGGAAAGAACGAGCGGTGTGGAAATTCCCGCGAGCACGAGAGCGACTTCTTCAAAGCGCGACCAGTCGCGTGCTGTGCCTTTCCATCCGAAGGCAAGCAAGCCATAAATAAATTTTCGTGCAGGAGTAATTGCCCTATCGCGGATGGTTGCGAGGTCAGGAATCAAACCGAGATACCAGAACACAAGTGAAACAGAGAAGTATGTTAACACTGCAAACACATCCCACAATAAAGGTGAATTAAAATTTACCCAAAGTGAACCGAACTGATTCGGCAGCGGAAACATAAAATAATCCAGCCACGGACGACCAGTGTGCAGTGCAGGAAATAATCCCGCGCACATTACAGCAAAAATCGTCATGGCTTCTGCAGAACGGTTAATTGACATTCTCCAGCGCTGGCGGAACAACAAAAGAATTGCCGAGATAAGTGTGCCTGCGTGACCGATACCAATCCACCAGACAAAGTTTGTGATGTCCCAAGCCCAGCCGACTGTTCTGTTCAAACCCCACGCTCCGATTCCTGTTCCGATTGTATATGCGAAGCAACAGAATCCCCACACGAAAGCAGTGAACGCAATAGTGAAAGCCATCCACCAGTATTTGTTCGCCTTTCCTTCAACAGGGCGGCAGACATCCTCGGTAATCTGGTGATAGGTTTTTTCACCTAACACCAGCGGGTTTCTCACTACGGCTTCGTGAAGTTCTGACATATTCCTATTTTACAATTTACAATTTACTTCTGCAATTTTCCGTGCTCTTTAACTTTCGTGCTTCTCCCCTGCTTCTGTATTTCTCACTTTCGTCTGGTAGAAAACATTCGGCTGAACATCTAACTCTTCAAGCAGGTGATATGAACGCTCCTCGGGTTTCCACATTTTATTTATTTCACTTCCGGCAATGTTGTAGTCACCAAACGTGATGGCGTGTGTGGGACATGCCTGCAAGCAAGCGGTCTTGATTTCTCCATCTGCGATTTTACGTGATTCTTTCTTTGCGTTGAGTTTCGTTTCCTGGATGCGTTGGATGCACATCGAACATTTTTCCATCACACCACGCGCACGGACTACCACATCCGGGTTCAGCACCATTCTTCCCAATTCGCTTTGTGAAGGATTCACGTCTGTGAATTTAGAATTGGTCGTGTACTCAAACCAGTTGAAGCGTCTCACTTTATACGGACAATTGTTGGCGCAATATCTTGTTCCGATACAGCGGTTGTAAGCCATCTGGTTCAAACCCTCCGAACTGTGGGTGGTTGCCACAACAGGGCAAACCGTTTCGCACGGAGCGTGATTGCAGTGCTGGCACATCACCGGCTGAAAAACTACCTGCGGATTATCTGACGGCTGCTCCATGGCACTCAGGTCTCCCTCGGCAGCATCGGAAGTATAGTATCGGTCAATGCGAATCCAGTGCATCTCTCGGCTGCGCGCAATTTCATCTTTGCCTACAACCGGAACATTGTTCTCTGCCGTGCAGGCAACAACACACGCTCCGCAGCCGATGCATGAATTCAAATCAATAGACATTCCCCAACGGTGATTCGGGGTCTCAAAACTGTCCCAAAGATTTACTTTATCGGGCGATAATTTCTTTTTCTCTTCTCCGTCATGAATCGGAATCAACAACTCTTCATTGCCCGAGTCCGACTTTCGGATGAAATTTTCCAACATTGTCTCTTTCACAATCTTCCTGCCCATCATCGTGTGGTGCAATTGAGTTGCAGCCAGCATGTAATCGTCTTTCGTTGATTTCGCCACATCGCAATTGCTCCAGTACATGATGCCTTCCGAAGTGATGCGTGAGAAAGCAAAAGCGTTCACTCCCACTCCATCGGCAACCTTGCCGCAATTTTTTCTTCCATAACCAAGAGCGAGTGCGACTGTGCCGGGTGTTTGGCCGGGTTGAACATAAACCGGAACATCCATCGCGACTCCGTTCGCTTTCAGCGTGACAACATTATTATTGTTCCAACCTTTTTCTCTCGCATCCTTTGGAGAAACGCAGAGATAATTATCCCATGTTACTTTTGAAACCGGATCAGGTAATTCCTGCAGCCACGGATTGTTTGCCTGGTTGCCGTTTCCGATTCCGGTTTTTTCGTAGAGGATTAATTCCAAGCCACCTGAACTTTTCATCGTTGAAACTATAGAAGCCGATGCAGATAAAACTTCAGACATAAATTTTATTGCCGTGCTTTCCTGCGATAGCATTTCGTGAACTCCTTCTTTGAGTTTCGATTCCCAGCCATTCACATTCTCCCCAAAACTCTTGAGGTACTCATGATAATTATTTCCAGCACCTGACCAGAGCAGCATGCTTTCAGCAAACTGGCGTGTACTGAACAATGGTGCAATGGTCGGTTGTGAAAACGAGTAGTATCCTTTCTTCGCTTCTGCATCGCCCCACGATTCTAAGTAATGATTGTCGGGGCAAATGAAATGACAGTTGCCTGCTGTTTCATCACTGCGGTCGGAGAAGGATACGGTGAGTTCAACTTTCTTTAATGCAGTGGTGAACTTATCAGCATCAGGTAAAGTGTAGCACGGATTGCAATTGTAAATGAGCAGTGCTGAGACCTCTCCGTCAATTAATTCTTTCCAGAGATTTTTTATTGCATCATCGTTGCCTTGTCTTGTCATGCACGGTTCAGCAAGATTAATTGTGCTGCCATAACTTTCAAGCAGTACATTTATTCCGTTTACGATATTCTGAACCGAAGCCATGTTGCTTTTTGCAACTACAAGAGATTTTCCTTTCGCTGCTACAAGCTGCTTTGCTGTATCTTCAATTGCGTTTTTCAATTCACCTGCATCGGGAACATTCAGTGTTACTGCACCGGTCATCCGCGCAACGGCATTATAGAGATTTGCAATTGCCACTCCCGCCTGCGATGGTTTCATCATGTAACGCTTGTCAGCGTTCGAGCCCGTCAAAGAAAGATTCGCTTCAAACTGAATGTGCTTCGACATTTTCTTTTTGCCGTTGTCTAATTTTCTGCCGGCTGCATATTGCCCTGCAAATTCAATCGGAGAAATCCAGTTGGCAAGAAAGTCAGCGCCAAAACTTACAATGACATCTGCTTTGTCAAACCTGTATGAAGGAATCGCTGCTGTTTCAAAACTTTCTTTGTTCGCCTTGATAATTCCCGAACAGGAAATGGAATCATAAGTAACGTGCTGCGTACCCGGATATTTTTTTGTGAACTCTTCAATAATTTTTTTGGTTGACGGGCTGATAATGGTGGAAGAAAGAATTCTGATTTTTCCATTCTTCGCTGCGATGTCGGCAAGCTTTTTTGAAACTGCCGCATCAATATTTTCCCACGAAGCAGGAGCGCCATTGGCAAACGGAGTTTTCAAACGGGCTGTGTCATACAACGAAAGCACCGATGCCTGAACGCGCGCTGACGTTCCGCCTCCGGTGATTAATGATTTGTCATTACCCTCAATTTTAATCGGTCGTCCTTCGCGCGTCTTCACTACCACCGGGCAATAATCGTATCCGTCCCAGAAAGTTGAGGCGTACCAATTTGCAATGCCGGGAGTAATTTCTTCGGGCTTAATAATATACGGAATGGATTTCACTATGGGCGTTTCGCATGCAGCAAGTGTGGCAGCCGCAACGCTGAATCCCATAAACTTCAGAAAGTCCCTTCGCGGAGTAACATCGTTCGCTTCGGCCTTCCTGCTGATTTTTTCGTCCACAGGAAGGTGCTCAAAAAACTCATTGTTCTTCAGACGTACGAACTCTGCATCGTTGCGAAGCTCTTCTATTCCTTTCCAGTATTTTTTTTCAGACATATAATTAGTCGTCATTTTAATTCGTCTTCTTAATAGTGACACTTGGAACATTCCGTGCCGCCAATCCTCTCAACAGTAATTAATGAATCCGAACCATACTTTTTCAAAAGCTCTTTGTGGTAGTCATCGTAATAATGATTGCCCGCCATCTTCACAGGCGTTGTGCGGTGGCAGTCAATGCACCATTGCATTGTTAAAGGGGCAAACTGTTTCGCCACTGTTTCATTTTGAACTTCACCATGGCATGTCTGGCATTCGACACCTGCAACTTTCACGTGCTGTGAATGATTGAAATAAGTCAGCTCAGGAAGATTGTGAATACGCACCCACTGAATCGGCTTTTGGTTTTTGCCGTAGGTTTGTGTTTCGGGATTATAATCGAGCGCTTTATAGATTTTTGCAATCTCATCCGCACCAGTGAGCGTTCCTGTCTTGATATACTTGTGGCAATTCATGCATACATTGTCAGGGGGAATTCCCGCTGTCTTTCCTTTCTCAGCACCGAAGTGGCAATACTTACAGTTGATAGCATTATCTCCGGCATGTATTTTATGAGAGAAAGCAATCGGCTGGTCGGGCTGATAGCCCTGAGCAACACCGATTGCGGCAAGTGCATACCAACCCTTTACACTTCCGAAGACAGATAAAACGATAAAAGCAACAGCAAGAAGCTTTTTGTTGTTACGCGCCCAGTGAACAAAACTTTCCCACCGTTTCATTTTAACGGGTTCCGGTAGTCCCTGTTTATGACGAAGCGCTTTCTCCATCGCGTGTTGAATTTTCTTCATCATGGTCGTGATGAGGAAAAGGACAACCGCAGCAATCAATAAATAAAGGAATGTGTTTCCGCCTTTTTGTTCTGCCTGCCCTTGTGCGGATGCTGCAGGTGCAGGAGGCGGTGCTTTTTCACTTTCCGCCTTTACGTAAGCAAGCATCGCCTTGATTTCATCGTCCTTCAGATTGAAACTCGTCATCGGGATTTTGTTGAACTTATTGAAAAGTGCAACTGCGTATGCATCACCGCTCTTGACAACTGCCTGCGAATTCTTAATCCACTTAATCAGCCAATCTTCAGGACGTCTCTTATGAGCATCTTTTAAATCGGGACCGATAACCACGCCTTTGCCTATGCTGTGACATGCAACACAATTTGATTTGAACAGCGCAGCGCCATCCGGTTGTGAAAAAGAAAAGTTTGAAACAAAAAGCGATACTGTCAGTAAGTAACAGCAGCGAAAAGTAAAGTGAAGTTGTTTCATATTTACCGGTTATATGTTATAAGCCATACGACTTCAACTCCTGCAATTCCATTGCTTCCCGGTCGTATAACGAATAACTAATAACATATATTTTTTTACACGCGGTGCAAAAATATCAGAAACATTATACCATCAAAATAAAAAGAAAAAAATATTTTAAGTTATTTTCGTTCTGAATTATTGAATATTTTTTTCGCATTTGTCTGAATATTCTTTTACTTACGAGGCGATTTTTCTGCAGACAGTTTCCTGAAATAATTTGCACCATCTTAGCGTTACATTTGCACCACTTCACATGACACATTCAAAATTGATTTTGCTGCTCCTGGCATTTCCCTCGTTGGCATTTGCGCAACCGAACACTTCTTCGGACACGTTGAGTTGGGTGACGCGCAATCCGAAATTAGATTTGGTGGTGAACAAACTCAGGGAAACAAATGCTAAAAAGCAAACCATGCCCGGTTATCGCATCCAGGTTTATTTCGGAACGCAGCGAAGCCGTGCCAATGAGATTCGGGCGCAATTCAACATCCGTTATCCCGATATTCCGGCAGCCGTTTCTTACAGCCAGCCGAATTTCAAAGTGCGCGCAGGCGACTTCCGAACCCGCCTTGAAGCGCAAAAGCATCTCCTCGATGTGGAGAAAAATTTCCCGAGCGCTTTTGTTGTTCCCGATGAAATCCGCCTGCCTCCCGTTAAATAAATACCTTCTTTGAAACCAAATCTATAAAATTTCAATTTTTTTTAATGTTTATGCCATTCCAAGTGTCATTCTTTGAATACAAAGAGACCTTCTTTGTATACCAAGTGTCGTTCTTTGTATACCAACTGCCCTAAATGAATACAAAGAGATGTTTTTGTATTCAAAGTGTCGTTGTTTGTATTCAAACCGTTGTTCTTTGTATACCGACTGCCCTAAAATGAATACAAAAAGGCATTCTTTGTTTTACAGGTGTTGTTCCTTGTTTGCCAAGTTGCGTTCTTTGCAGCCGGGTGAGTCGAAAAACCATATCTCAGGAAGCAAAAATTTATTCATTAACCCCTCTTATACCATGAGCAGCCACGAACGCGCTTCGCACGATGACATAAATAATGT
>DATDOJ010000275.1:0-2127 GCA_035293345.1 Bacteroidia bacterium | reverse complement strand
GGATGAGCTGTCTGGGATTAAAAGAATAAACCGCGCTCAAAGCTGTTGAGTAAAGATTATTATAGTTTTGATTTCTGTCAACACGTCCCGTAACATTGAGTTTCAGTTTTTCAGCAAGTATTTTTTTCTCCAATCCTCCATACGCTCCCGATTCATTATTAACGATGGTTGCATTTCCGGTGTCCTGAAAAATTGTTCCCTTTGAATCGGGATAGTAAACCCGGTGGTTACAACCCAGCGTAAGGTCACCAATAGGAGTATCGAATTTATATTCCATCTGGAAGTGAATAAGCGATGACTTATCATAAAACTTCGAGCCGCCTTCGGTGAAAAGTGTGGAGGTCACAGCATTAAATGCCGAATCGAAACGCGCTGTTCCCGGTTCGAATCTTTCAATCTGCCCCGCTACGGAAATATGGGTGTCAGCCCAGTCACGAGCTGAGTCATGATAGAGTTGAAGCAGCTCAGGATAATTTGCCGATAACCATGGATTGATGGCATTGACATAAGCCGTGTAATTCGGATACTGGCTGGGCTGCGGAAATCCCGGCAGGTTGCGGAGCGGGTTTGAAAAACGCGTTCCCCAGAACACATAATAATCCTGCGACCAGCGATTGTCGGTTTTGGCAAGCTGCTGCATTTTCAGTGCGGTGAAAAAAGCATCATACGATTTGCCTGCATCTTCGCGGGTGGAATAAAAGCGTACAAAAAATTTATCGGGCTTTCTGACTTCGATGCGGTTCTGATAAAACGAAATGTCTTTTAAGCTGTAACGGTTGTCGCCCTGGTAAACTGTTGTCCCGCTTCCGAAACTCGAAGAAAAAATCGCCTCTACATCGTTTTTGATTTTGTAATGAAATGCAGCAGACGCTTTTGTGTTCTTCGTGTCGTAATCAACAATATCTTTTTCCATGTATCCGGTGCGATACCAGATTCCGAGTCCGGGATAGGTGACGGGGCTTGTAGAAAAATCGGCAGTGGAAAGATATTCATCGCCATAACGGTTCACGGCATCATAAGAACCGGGATTATTTAATCCGCTTTGCGACTGTATTGTTGCATCCAAATTTCCGGCAACCCAATCGTTGGCTTTCATGGAATAGAAGTTGAGTTTGTAGCCAAACTTGTCTTCCTTCTTTTTGTTTTTAAAAACCTGCGACCATCGCACGGCTGTTTCAAGCAGATTCCTCTCCCCTGCTTTAGCACTGACTTCCAGCCCCGGCTTGATGAACGGACTACGGCTCGTAATGCTGATGACTCCGTTGAAAGCATTGGGTCCGTAGTAGGCAGAAGATGCACCCGCAATCAAATCAACCTTCAGCACATCGAGTTCAGAACAGCCGAGGAAATTGCCGAGAGAAAAATTTAATCCGGGCGATTGATTATCCACACCATCAATAATCTGGAGAGAACGTACAGGTGAGGTGCTGTTGAACCCCCGCGTGTTGATGATGGTGAACCCGAGCGAAGCGGATGTGAGGTCAACACCTTTCAGTGTTCCGAGGGCTTCATAGAAAGATGTTTGAGCACATTCTTTAATGGCAATGCGGTCAATGGACTCAACGGTGAGCGGTGCCTCTCTTTGTTTTTCTGCAATACGGCTTCCGACCACATCCACATCCTTCAACTCAACTTCTTTTGATTTTAATTTTATCGCAAGCGGTTTATCGAATGTCTTTACTGATACTTCCTGAGATTCATAACCCACCAATGTGAATACAAGGATGAAAGGAAGTTTCGTCTCTGTTACAAGTTCAAAATTTCCGTTGAGGTCCGTGGTTGAAGGATTTTGAGTTCCCTTAATCAGAACAACTGCACCAATGAGCGGCTCGCTGGTTTTTCCGTCTTTAATTGTTCCTGAAATTTTTTGTAACGGTTGCTGTTGAGCAAATGTATTTTGCAGAACGAAAACTGAAAGCAACACAAACAAGAGTTGAAAACGAATGTTGCTTTTCATAATCACGCTTGAATGCCTCTGAGAGAATTTCAGGAAGTCAGGATTTCTTTTATCTCCGCTTCAATTTTATTCCACGTTGTTTTGCTCACGCCCACAAGCGGCAAGCGCATGTGCTCCTGCGTTATGCCCATCATGCTCAGTACCGCCTTAATTCCGGGAGGACTTCCCTC
>DATDOJ010000274.1:0-5312 GCA_035293345.1 Bacteroidia bacterium | reverse complement strand
TTCTCCCGGTCGCCACCATCGTTTTTTTTATTCTTCTGTGTGAAGGCAAACAGCGGGACAAGCATTAGCAATGCAAAAAATATTTTCTGTTTCATAGCTGAATATGTTTTAGTTGAACAAAACAAACGTACGCCAATTTTTGATTATGACAAACAGAAATTTTATTGGCCTGAACTTTTTATCTGACAAAAAAATCCTCCCCGCAAGGCAGGGAGGACTGTGGCTGAGTGTTTGCTGAAATTTAATCAACCACAAATTTATTTATCATCACGTTTTCACCTGCGGTGAGCCGGATAAAATAAAATCCTTTTCCGAGCGAACGGCTGTCGAGATTGACAGAGTGCATGCCCTCATTTAATCTTGAATCATTTATTAAAGCGCTCACTTCCTGTCCGAGTGCGTTATAAATATTGAGGGAAACATCGGATGTCTGATTAAGTTGGAAAACAATGGCGCTGATGCCGGAGGATGGATTAGGATAAATGTTCAGTTTCGGTGATGATGAATTAATGCCAACTATACCAACTGTGGAGTTAATCAATACCAGTCCCTCATAAGGAATTTTGTTGAAGCCCGTGATGGTAACGAAGATGGTGTCCATTACAATTACCGATGGGAAATTAATTACAACATTTCCTGCAGCAACGGTTCCCGTTCCGAGAATTTGTCCGCTCAATACAAGAGATACAAAAGCGCTGTCGGTGTTGCAGGTTATGGAGAGTTGAGTTGAACCAAGAGGAATTATTGAAGTATGAGTCGCGGTGATTGCCGTTGGGGTTGCCGTTCTCACAGTCAGTGACGGGTCACCGAAACAATGCCATGTGTCCGTCATTTCAACTCCGGCAGCTCCGTACACATCGTTCATGTGCATGCAGCCGTTTTCATTTAATCCGCCAAATGTTCTTTTGATGTTAGTCGCATACGTGCCAACGAGAAGGTCAACAAATTCATCCTGTGCATCCATGGGCGGTGACCATGACTGATTGATGGATGCCATGAACGTGCCAATCGCTCCGGTTGGCTGACCGCTTACCTGCGCGCGAAGGAATGCTTCAGCGAAACAAGTCGTGACATCAAATTCGCCATTGACACAACCCACTGACCAGATGAAAGGAAGAATGTTGTAGTTGGTGAGCAGTGCGATATCCGAGTTTGAAAATCCTGTGGTACCGAAAGAGGTGTTGCTTCCATGCCCCGTATAATTCACCACGGAGACACCTGCCTGCATATCGTTGTACAAGTCAGTCGGAGTGGGGTCACCGGGTAAATCGGGTCCGCCTGTGTGGGTGCCGTCATAAAGTTCATTGACATTGGTATATGTAAAGGCAAGGAACTTAAGACGCATTACACGCTCGTGTTCCCAGTCCATTTCATTATCGTCACCGGGTCCCTGGTTGGAGGCAACACAAACGCCATTGCTCCACGGTGCGTTTGCCACAGGGGTGCGCTCATAAGTAATTGTGCGAAGCACTTGCGTGTTCACATCATCAATTGACTCGGCAGAAAAGCGCCCGACAAAAACTTCGGGATAGGCATCGTTGCCGAGAATGTATCCGTAACTGGGGTCGGATGCCCCGCCTGAAGCGGTGATGGTTGGTATCTCGTTAATGTCACCGACAAGCAAAACATATTTCAGGTTATGGGTGTTGTAATAATTAACGATGTAATTTTTTATGGCGGCTGAATTTCCTCCGACTGTAGTCACGCTTACCATCTCTGTGGGAAGTCCTCTCCTGATTTTCCAATCTACCAGCGGCTGCATGGCGCTCATGAACGTGCCGTAAGAAATTATAAGCAAGCCACCGGTTTCATCAACCTGTGCGTACCTGTATTGGGGATAGTTTATAAAGTGGCTGGAATAAATTTCGTTGAACTCCAAATCAATTTTCTCCGATGCTTTTGCACGGCTGAAAACATTTTCTCCCTTGTCCATCACTTCTGAAACCTTTACAATAATTTCAGAATACACACGCAGAACTTTTGTCACCGGATTATATTGGAACGGATAAAACCAAACCGCCTGTCCGCGATAGTCGCGGAAAATATATGGCGACTGAAGCGAAGCAAGATTGCCGGGATAGAAAGCATCCTGTGAATAAACACCTCCATAATAATAAGGAACATCAGCGGGATTAATGTTGCGGTAAAGATTTCCTTTTGACGGAGCGATGCTGATGTTTTGAATTTCGGTGTAAGAAGAAGAAACAATTTCCACTTTCATTTTCGCCATGTCGGGGATGATGATGGAACAGGAAAGCTTTAATAAATCGGGCGCACCTTTAATGAGCATGGGATATGCTTCGTTCAGCGAGAGCGTGAAGGCATTTCCCGTTCCTGTGCTGACAGGCGATTTGAAAAACCCAGGAACAGTTGCCTTGAGCACTGTGGTGCTGATGTCGGAAGAAATGAGTTCAACGTTTGCCGGCAGGGGAGAAGCGGATTTTGTTCCAACCCATTCTTTTGCGCTTGCGGAAAAAGTTATTGCGATGAAAATTACAACAGAGTAGATTCTTTTCATGAAGATTTTTTTAGTGCCCGAAAGATAGGAAAAGATTTTTGTTCCACATCTATACAGCCAAAGTAGTTATCTACAGGATAAGAATACCCTGTTTTAATGAAAAAGCCATTTCTGCTGTGGTGAGATGGAATTATAGAAATTATTGCTCCGCAATGCCGAAACTTCCGGACGCGAATTTCCTTTGCCGCCACCCCTGAAAACACAGGAACAAATTATGTCTAACTTTGCCCTTCATAAAACAAAAAAAATAATATCATGAACGGCACTATTAAAAAAAAGCTCCACAAAAGTTTCGGCTTCATTCAAGCTGAAGGTCTTGACAAAGATTTATTCTTTCACAGCAATGCATTAGTCGGTGTAACTTTCGATGAACTCCAGGAAGGGGACAAAGTAACTTTCGATGTTGAAGATTCTCCCAAGGGAAAGAACGCTGTCAATGTAAAGCGTTCTTAATATCTTTTTTTTCTCTTGCAATATTCCTGTTGCTTTCTGTCCGCCTCTGGCGGATTGGCGAATTTGCGGTGATGTTGCGTCTCGCTGTTCCACGCCCGCTCTCGGCATCTCACGCCTAACCCACCCGATGCCTCCATCGGGGCTATGCAAGTCCCTCTCCGAATTCTAATGCACCACAAAAAAATAAAACCCCGACCGCGTTCGGAACGCAGTCGGGATTAGTTTTCATGTTGCTTTGATAGAGTCTCTCAGGGGTTTATTTCATAGTCAAGGATTAATAGTTTTATTGTTTTCTGTGACTTGACATTTTAATCCAAAATTAGATTCGCAATAAACTGTCAATGCTTTGATCCAATAACTTTGACTATGTCGAATTACTGTTTTAAAATTTGGAACAATTCCAAACGGGTCTTTATGTATTATTTTAAATTCCGAGAAATGCCTTGTGCTAAAAGCATCGTAAGTTTCATTAAACAATAAAGTTATATCAGGATTAAGGATTACAGAAACAGAAATAATATCTTCTTTTTTTATTTCTGCTCTTACCCTATGGATTAAATCGTTTTCATAATTAATATATTGTCCAGGATTCCACAATAATTGAAATGTGTCTTTAAAAATCACTACGTTGACGAATCCAATGAAAGTAATATTAGGAATTTCCGTTTCCGATAAGAAATATTTTTGTTCCTTAATTAAATTTTCTATTTCAGAGGTTTCCGGTAATTTCTTTTTGAAGAACATGGTGTTATATTTAAGATATTTTAGCGCGAGAGTAAATATTCCTGTCGTGTCAGGTATTCTTTTCACCTGACATATTTTTTCCAAAAGTAATTTCTTTCCTCAAACAAAAAGGAGAACTCACGCTCTCCTTTTATTTCTTAATTCTTAATTCTCTTTTCTACACCGTCACCACAATCTCAATCACATTCGCCTCGCCTTCGAGGATGGCAATGTCATTAAACGTTTGAGTCGTGGGATTGATGGATGCATCGCTCACTTCGAGGTCAATCGTGTCGGGGGGGTTGCTGCCGAGAGCAAAAGCGGGAGCCAAGCCGACTGCATCGGTGGTTTCGGCAGGGATGGAGGTGCCCAGGACTTTCACGCTTAAGCCCGCCATGTTATTTGTGCCATCGGTGATGTGCACGGCAGCCGAAGTGGGCGCTCCGCTTCCGGGCGGATAGAGTTGGTACTGTTCAATCTTTGCTGCGTTGCCAACGAAGACCTCCTGCGCGCAGGTGCTCACAACGCGCATGCGGCTGAAAACAATATTGTCAACCTTGATGCGGTCTTGCGTGGTCACCGGGCGGTTCGATTTCGCCCCTTCCTGCAAAAGATTTTTTGTGTTGATGTTATTGGAAATGGTGAGCAGCCCGTCAATCTGAAGCTGCGAATAACCCTTGTTAATCAAATCGGTTTTATAAGGCAGTTTATTTGCCATGCCGTTGGCATGCTCGAGCAGGTTTTCCATTTTCTGCTGGTCGTTGCTGGCTTTCCGCATCTGGTTTTGCCCGAACACGTTTTCGCGCGCGCTGTCGGTAGGATAGGCGAGCTTTGCATAGCGGAAAAGCGATTGCAGCGCGCTGCGCCCTTCCGCCACCGATGCATTCACATCGGACGTAAGCACTTTCACATCGCTCATCACCGTGTTGTCGAGCGGGAAGGCATCGGCTGTGGCAATGTCGGTTCCGTAGGAGGTGACATACACCATATCGAGCCACGGAAACTTGGCGGTGAACAGCGCCAGGTCGGTTTGAAGGTTTCCTTTTTGAACGCCTGCGCGCTGAAGCATCAGCTCGTCTTCCATCGTATAGAGGCGTTTTATTTTGTCTGCCATTGGAAAGGAGTTTGAAGTTTGAAGTTTAAAAAAGATGGGTGGTGTTTTAAAAAACAGCGATGCGAAGTAAATATAAATTCATGAACCGTGCAATTTTATTGTTAATTAGTTCAATGGTTTATTGGTTCATTTGTTCATTGGTTTATTCGCGCATACCAATGAACTAATGAACTAATGAACTTGCTGCATAGAGCTAATGATTTACATGGCTTAGTTGATGATTTTCGTTTAGCTAAATTTATGACTGTATTAGCCAAGTTTATGACTGTCTTAGCCAAGTTTATGATTGTCTTAGCTAAGTTTATGACTGTCTTAGCTAAGTTTATGACTATCTTAGCTAAGTTTATGACTGTCTTAGCTAAATTTATGACTATCTTAGCTAAATTTATGTTAGAATTAGTATTATCATCATCTAAGCCAAAAATAAATAAATTTGATTACTTTTGGCGAATAGATAATTAGGTGATTAAGGTAATTAAGATAATTGTTTCGACCAATCAACCA
>DATDOJ010000273.1:0-4989 GCA_035293345.1 Bacteroidia bacterium | reverse complement strand
GTCAACTTTCCGGGTTCAATCCTAAGGATAATAATAAAGCAGAAAAAGGCGAAGCGCCAAAGCTCATTTATATGGGCTTTGATACAACCGGTTCAGTAGTGGGTTTTGCAATCTTAGGAAGTGAAATCGGTTTTGCCGATGTAATTACAATTTTAATGGGATACGATGCCAATAAAAAAACCATCATTGGTTATGAAGTATTGGAAAGTAAAGAGACGCCCGGATTAGGCGATAAGATTTTTAAAGACATTAATTTCCTGAATAACTTCACTGCCCTGATGACTGAACCGGAAATATTATTTGCCAAAAAAGGAGAGAAGCATAATGCCAATGAAGTGGAGGCGATAACAGGAGCAACCATCAGTTCAAAAGCAGTTATCCGGCTGCTGAATAAATCAATGAAGGAATGGAAAGAGCCAATAGATACTTACATGAAAACTATAAATAAATAATTCAGAAAAAATGCCTGAAGAAATTACCAGCCGCTCTGCAGAAGAATTCAGGAAAGGACTGTGGAAGGAAAATCAGATTTTTGTTACCATACTCGGATTGTGTCCGGCACTTGCCGTCACCAACTCTGCCATCAACGGGCTGGCAATGGGGGTTGCAACAACGGTGGTCCTTATTCTCTCAAACTTTTTAATATCCATTTTCAGAAATGTAATTCCGAATCAGGTGAGGATTACTGCTTTCATCGTAATCATAGCAACGCTTGTGCAGGTGATTGATTTTTCGCTTGCCGCATTGTTTCCGAAAGTCCACAAAGAACTCGGTGCATTCATCGCCCTCATCGTTGTCAACTGCATTATCCTCGGAAGAGCAGAATCGTTTGCAGCAAAAAATACTCCTTGGTTATCTGTGCTGGACGGAGCAGGAATGGGAGTTGGATTTACATTTGCACTGTTGTGCATCGGAGTCATCCGTGAAATACTCGGCAGTGGTTCCGCTTTCAACATCGGTTTGTTCGGAGATAAATTCGAACCGTGGGTAATCATGATTCTTCCGCCCGGTGGTTTTTTTACCTTAGGATTCCTGCTCCTGATGTTCAGTTGGTACGCTCAAAGAAAAAAAAATAAATTACAACAAGCAGAAAAATAATTATGGAAAATCTGGTCTGGATTTTTATTTCAGCATTATTAATAAACAATTTCGTCCTTGCTTATTTTCTGGGACTGTGTTCTTTCTTTGGAGTTACAACAAAAATTGATACTGCCATACGGCTGGGTGCAGCAAACACTTTTGTAATGATAATCACTGCTCTTTGCGTTTACGCATTGAACACATGGGTTCTGTCGTATGCACCGTATTTACGGATGATTAGTTTCATCATTGTCATTGCCAGCGCAGTTCAGTTCGTAGAAATGGCAATCAAAAAATTAAGTCCTGAGTTATTTAAGGCGCTCGGAATTTATCTTCCTCTTATAACGACCAATTGTGCCATACTTGCGTTAGCACTTTTTACAACCAATAAGGGTTATGGTTTTACAGAAGGAATGGTTTACGCCATTGGTGCCGGATTGGGAGTAACTCTTGCGCTGGTGATGCTTGCAGGAATACGTGAAGAATCGCGGCTGGTCAACATCCCGAAAATCATTCAGGGCACAGCCATCAATATGATTATTGCCGGAATACTTTCCATGGCATTCATGGGCTTTGCAGGATTATTCAGCTCACATTAAAAAATACAATCGGTCGATGGAAAAATATTTTGAAATTCTATCCCCCATTTTCGCAATGGCATTTCTGGCTGCCGGTTGGATGGCGGTACAATTGCTCGCGAAAAAATCCGGAACAAAAAATCATATTGACAACCTGGGAAGCTGCTGCGGTGGATGTGAGAGAAAAGAAGATTGCGACAAACCTGAACCAAATAAGACAGGAAAAGCAGCCCCGGAGTTTTAGAGACAGGTTGCAGAAAAATGCAATACGCCTCCTCAATTAAGGAGGTGACTTTCCGAAAAAGGAAATGCGCCTCCGGAGTTCTGGAGACGAACTTCCGAAAAAGGAAAGGCGCCTCCGGAGTTCTGGAGATGGACTTCCGAAAAAGGAAAGGCACTTCCGGAGTTCTGGAGATGGACTTCCGAAAAAGGAAAGGCGCCTCCGGAGTTCCGGAGATGGACTTCCGAAAAAGGAAAGGCACTTCCGGAGTTCCGGAGATGGACTTCCGAAAAAGGAAAGGCGCCTCCGGAGTTCCGGAGACGGACTTCTGAAAAAGGAAAGGCACTTCCGGAGTTCCGGAGACGGACTTCCGAAAAAGGAAAGGCACTTCCGAAGTTCCGGAGACGGACTTCCGAAAAAGGAAAGGCACTTCCGAAGTTCCGGAGACGGACTTCCGAAAAAGGAAAGGCACTTCCGAAGTTCCGGAGACGGCTTTCTGAAAAAGGAAGCGATTAATCCCGACTTTTCAGTCGAATTTTAAGTTTGGATATTTGGAGCAAGCGAAAACAGCTCGATATTAAACTTTTTTCTTAATCAGACCTCTTCCCTAAGCGAAGAAACTCATAGTTATTATTCATATAATTTAAGAAAGATGTCTGTGAAATAAACCGTATTGGATTTATTCAGGTTTCATTCTTCTTCCGTCAGCATTTCTTTCACCTTTATTGTTTGCCTGGTTTTCATCTCTCCTTTTTCATCGGCATAAATCAGGTAAGCATTCAGTGTAGTGTCCTGTTGCAAATAGTTCAGTGTTTTTTCCGTTCCCATAACCATGAATGCAGTGGCAAAGGCATCGGCTGTCATGCAGTCGTTTGCAATCACCGTTGCACTCAGTAAATTATTCATTGCAGGATATCCTGTCTTCGGATCAATTTCGTGAGAGATTTTTTTTCCGTTGCGGTAATAATAATTTCTGTAGTTGCCGGAAGTGGCAAGCGATTTGTTTTTTAACTCTAAAATATCTTTCAGTTCATGATTTGATCCACCGGCATCGTCAACCGGTTTCTCAATCCCGATTTTCCATCCGCCATTTTTTCCGTTGGTTCCTCTTGCGCGTACCTCTCCTCCTATTTCCACCATGTAATTTTCAATTCCTTTTTTCTCCAGCAGCAATGCCACCAAATCAACTCCGTAACCTTTTGCAATGGCGCTGAAATCAACCTGGATTCGTTTATCCTTTTTTACCGCAAAATATTTTCCGTTTCTTTCTTCCACACTAATGTTTCGGTAATCCACAAGCTGCCGCAGTGAATCAACCGTTACCCTATCCATCCTTATTGTGTCAGCATACCCAAATCCCCATCCGTTAACCAAGGGCATCACGGTTACATCAAATGCTCCTCCGGTTTTTTCTGAAACTTCCTGCGCCCTCCTGAAAACTTTTACAAAATATTCATCCACCACAATCAGAGAGTCGGACGTGTTCACTTTGGATATTACAGAAGAAGGAATATATGCTGAAACAGAATTATTAAAATCAACAAGGAGTGAATCAATATCTGCCTTTACATTATTTCCACTGCTGCCCTGACTCAGGAAGGAAACGTGGTAGGTCGTACCCATTGTCTTGCCCTCAACCTTTATCATCTTCCCTGCTTGCGGATTGCAGGCAAGCAGGAAGATGATTGCAATCGAACATATTTTTCTCATTCCATTTTTTTACCGGGCGACTAAAGTACACGGGAATTCGCAAAGCATGACAATAATCATATTTTTCAGAGCGCGGAACGCCTACATTCGACATGAATTTTTCAGCAGACCATTATGGAGATGATTTGGGAAAGAGAAAAACTATTTAAACCTATAAATCCAAAGCCATGATTACACAAGATGTTAAACAACTGCTCGATGAAGCATCGGCAGATTTAAATTTGATGAGCAAAGAAAGTGATCGTTACGGAGGCGGCAGCCCGGAGTTTATGATTTGCTGGACACTGAAAAACTGCGTTGCAAAATTTCTGATTTCCTATTTGAAAGTAAATGAAGTTGACACCAGCGGAATGATAAACATCAGTGACTTAATGCAGCATTGCACTTCGAAAGATGCTGCGTTTAACGATGTGGATATTGAGCAGCTCAATTGCAGGCATTCCGTCAATGGCGAACTCTCTGCGTGCTATTGCGTTGAACAGGGACACATGAGAAGCTGCATTGACGAAGCAAAAAAAATAAAAGATATTGTTTACCGGAAACTTGAATTGAATTTTGCTTAGCGATTAATTTCTTTCTCAAAAAAAACTCTCCCACATCATGCGGGAGAGTTTTTTATTGGAGTTCCCGGATGATTATTGTTTCACAAACTTCATTACCTGTTCTGACTTCTCTCCTTTCACTTTCACAAAATAAATTCCCGGAGACAAACCGGAAACATCAACCGTTTGACATTTGCTGTTCGTTGCTTGCTGACTCATATAAACCCGCTGTCCGAGCATGTCATAGATTTCAATGGCGTTAATTTTTAATTGCCCATTATCAATTATCAATTGTGCCGAAGCCGGATTAGGTGAAAGTATCATAGTACCTGTCGCAGAATTTATTTCGCCAACAGAAACTCCATTATCAATCACTGTTACGGTTGTGTTGGTAATCACGGCAGAATTGAAATCGAAATAAATATATGCCGTATTGTTCAAGTTCGTTCCGTTGGACAGTCCGGTATTCGATTTAATTCTGTACGAAACCCATCCATGACTGAGCGGTTCGTTGGCATTGCTGTCAACAAGCATTATGTTTGGGAAATCGAATTTGACTGCATTGCCATCCTGGATGTAAGTGTAATAGGAATGGCTCGCTGCGATGGGCTGGAATGTATTCATGTCGAGATTTGCATCCATCGTGTCGAGAATAAATACGCTGTATGCAGTATCGTTGCCAGTGTTCTGGAAAAAGATTGTGTAGGTGAGCCATGAGCCGGAGATGACATCTCCATTGGGGCTGACATGTTTTTCATTCGGGTCGCAGGAGTTGCTGATTGGACGGCAAATCGTTTCGATGTTGTTCGCAGGATTTATATCGCCTGTTGTTGGCTCAGCGAGCAGTGTAATGCAAATG
>DATDOJ010000272.1:0-7032 GCA_035293345.1 Bacteroidia bacterium | reverse complement strand
CATTCCCATAAACTTACATACGACAATTCTTCCGGGAGTTTTTTTCAATGAATGGTCAATGTGCAGGATTCGCCCGAGCAATCGTGCAACGAAATTAAGAAAAAACACCAGCGGTCTGCCGGCAATCTTATCTGTCAGGATTTTTTTTCTTGTGTTCAAAATATGACTGTTGAATTACTAATCACCTTTCAGGAATAAAATTTTTTCAATCGTGACATCCCCTCCTATCGGGGAAATGGTGAGCCAGTCATTTTCCACCTGCGACCAGTTATACTGACTGCTGATGCGGATTACATAATCGCTCATTTTTGTGTCGGACAATAAAAAAACAAATCCGCCAGATTTATTTTTCCCACTCCCATAGTTCGCAACAATTTCTGTCTTCTTCTCTGTTTTTTTCTCGGCACGAATTAAAAGATAACAACTGCTTTGTCTGTCGGTGACTGGCGTAAATAAAATTTTCTTTTCATTTTCATTCGAAACAACCTCCGCTCTTTCCAGAACAACTCTTACTGTTTCATACTTACTGCTTAAAAATTGTTGGTCATATTTTCCCCACACATAAGCAAGCGAACCAATGTAAAACACAGGGGAAACGATAGCGGCATCATGGACGGAATCAATTTTTGCAACCGCCATCTGTTCGGAAATCGGCAAATCATTTCTAAGCCAAACGTAACTTTTGCTCAGCACAAAAGCAGGCCGGTAATGCCGAAATAAATATTCTGCAATGCGATAATGGCGTAGTGTGTTCGCGACCCCATCGGTATTGTCGAACCATGTTGAAGGATAACTCGAGAACAATAAAATTTTCGGGTTGTTTGTTTTTATTTCATCAATATATTTTCTCTGTAACCCTTCACTGTGATAAGACAATGGGCTTTGAGAAAAGAAGTGGGGATTCGCCCTGTGAAGATAATAATAAAGCATGGGGGTATTGCTGAAATCGGCAAAGGTTTCTTCCGGTTTTAAAAATTTATCTGTGAACGATTTTAATTCTTCGTAATTCTCCTTCGCAAAATTTTCGGTCACTGTCATGCGGTTGATTTTTCCTGCTGACGGCTTAATCACAGGAAAATGTTTCAACCGCAGATATGCCTGGTGATAAAGATTATTGGAGTTGAGTTCTGGCTGTGGAAATTTATACTCGCTGATAAGCAATGTCATCAACGGCATCACCCATAAAAACTTTGTCACAATATTTTTATCCGAAAAATAAATCAGCATGCCGAGCATCATAATGAAGAAAGCAAATGATGTGAGCGGCACGTCCCAATACTCCAGCAGCCCATGACGCACCAAGCCGCGCTGAAAGTTTGCAAGGTAATATACTGCAAGATAAATAAGAACAACACAAAGCAACCTTACTTTTATTTCGGATTTATTGAAGAAAATATAAAGCGCATATCCGGTAAGTAATAGAAGCACGAATGGAAAAATGAAATGCAGCGTGTAATAAATCCAGTCGCGGGCGGAGGACAATTCCACATTGCCGTAGGACTGTGCTGAAGAAAAATAATCGAATGCGCTTCCTGCAGAACTGAACAGCCCTTTACCACGCAATGTAAAAAATAAAATGAACAACAGAGCAAAAAGAATCAGCGCGAAGAATAATGCGTTGAAGAATTTTCCAGGCATGAAGGAAATTTTCTTTCGCTGAACGGTAATGAATGCTGTGGTGATAAATGCTGCAGTGAATCCTGCAAATCCCAAATCGAGCCGCCATAATACAAGCAGGAATAACAACAGCAGAAAAGTGAAATAATTTTTTTCGGATGGCGCATTAATTGCTTTGAGCAGGGCAAGCAGCGGGATTAAAGCAAAACATACGTAAGTCGGAATAAGGTGTGCGGTATAAGGATAAAACAACACAACTAAAAAAGCCCAATATCCGCTGCCGGTTATTTTTTTCAACGAATAATATATGACAACCGCAGCGGCAACATCCACAATGAAATCATAACAGAAAAAAGTAATGTTTGAATAGCCGTTCAGAAAAACATAAATGAAGTTCATGAAAAAATCTGACAGCATGTGTGACGAAAAAATATCCGCGAAAGGAATTTTACCGAATTCAAAAAATTGCTGGACTGGAAGAACACCGTTTGCCGATTCAAACATTTCCTGCGATGCCGGAACGATTGGATTATAAAGAGCAAACGCAATGATGCCGGCGGCAAGAACAGGAAAATATTTCGCAGATAATATTTCAGCCAAATCAGCAGAAACGATTCTATCCGTTTTTCTTAACGCAAAATATTTCCGTGATACAATAAGAAAAAAGAAAATCAGGAAAATT
This sequence comes from Bacteroidia bacterium, assembly GCA_035293345.1. Taxonomy (GTDB): domain Bacteria; phylum Bacteroidota; class Bacteroidia; order AKYH767-A; family 2013-40CM-41-45; genus 2013-40CM-41-45. Next base: position 4,733 of record DATDOJ010000272.1, on the reverse strand, counting down.
ATTCCTGGTGGCAAGCCGTGAATATTTCTCTGGTTCAAAATCATGTACATTTCATCGCTGAGAACAGACAGCAGTGGAATCCATGCAAGCACGCTTAAAGCATCTGCCCATTTTATGATTCTTAACTCAGGACTATTTTTAGCAATGAAATATTCAAAAAGAATGGAAGGCAAACTGATGCCGACAGCAAGAAACAACGTGAATGAAAAATCTCTCGTCACTCCGAACAGGGCAAGAATTTTTGCTGAAAGAAATAATAAGCAGAATGCTATAATAACAGACCAGGTGAAAAAGTGAATGTCGGTGTCATCTCTTGACACCTTGCCTTTTCGGAAATTTCTTAGCGAAATAAGAACAAACAGAGCTGCATGAACAGCAAAGAGAAAATTGATTGATGAGTACATTTCACCGCCTGTCAGTTTGAAGTACAGGAACAACAATCCACAAAAGGAAGAAAGGTTGAAAATTAAAAGTTCGTTAGGCGCAATTATTTTTTTTCTGATAAGCCATTTAAGTCCAATCGCCAGCACAAAAAAACTTGCAAAAAAAATCAGCACAGAAAAATAAAACGTGTTGACTCTTGCCGGAATGCTGAAGTTTTCGACAGCAGCCCTGCCAACGAAGCGGGTAGTGATTTTATGCAGGGCGAAATCCGAATCACGGACAAAATGAAAAACATGAAGCGCAGAATAAAACAAAGGCGCAAAGACAAAGCTGCCAACAGAAGTTTCGTTTTTCGAAAACGGATTCAGTGATTTAAGCATGAATTGATTTAGGTTTCAGTGCCAAAGGCGGATGCAAAGTAACAGAATGAAATTTATTTACATCCGCAAGAGAATTCCCTGACGGAAATACTTTTTGTTTTTACATTTGCTTCCCGTAATATGAAAAAACAAAAACAGATTTTAGTCATCGGCTCTTCGGGGCAGATTGGAACGGAACTCGTTGAAGAACTCCGGAAAATATATGGCGGCAATCATGTGGTTGCTTCCGACATTCACGCTCCCGAAAATTATTCAGGAAACGATGGTCCCTATGAAACGCTTGATGTGCTGAAGGGAAATTCGGTGCTCGAAGTGGTGCGGAAATATAAAGTGACAGAGGTTTATTTACTCGCTGCAATCCTTTCCGCCACGGCAGAGCAAAGCATTAAAGCAGCATGGCGGCTGAACATGGATGGGCTGTTTAACCTGCTCGACATTTGCAAGGAGAGAAAAATTAAAATGTTCTGGCCCAGTTCGATAGCTGTCTTTGGTCCTGGCACTCCTAAAGAGAACACTCCACAGAATTGTTATATGGATCCCTCTACTGTATATGGTATCAGTAAACTCGCGGGAGAACTGTGGTGTGAATATTATTTCAAGAAATTCGGAGTGGATGTGCGCAGCTTGCGCTATCCCGGTCTCATCAGCTACAAGGCGCAACCCGGTGGCGGCACCACAGATTATGCAGTGCATATTTTTCATGAGGCAAGAAAACACAACCGATATGAGTGTTACCTCACCGAAGACACACGCCTACCCATGATGTATATGCCCGATGCCGTGCGCGCAACCGTTGAACTGATGAACGCTGATTTCGGAAATGTGAAAGTGCGCTCGAGTTACAACGTAGCTGCGGTGAGTTTTTCTCCGGCAGAAATCGTCAGAGAAATCCAAAAGCATATTCACGATTTCAGATGTACATACAAACCCGATGTGCGCCAGCAATATGCGGCATCATGGCCTGCAAGCATTGATGATTCATCCGCCCGAACCGATTGGGGATGGCTTCACAAGTATGACCTTTCAGCCATTACTAAAGATATGCTGGCACACATTCATGCACCTGCAAACGCAATTATTTAGGTCTATCGTTTCACACAATCATTTTATCCGTTAAAGTTTCCCCCTGTTTATGGCAAGCGAACTCCACATATATAATTCTCTAACGCGCACAAAAGAAAAATTCCGGCCGCTCAATCCTCCGTTCGTTGGAATGTATGTGTGCGGACCAACGGTGTATGGCGAACCGCATCTCGGTCATTCACGACCGTACATCACATTTGATGTAGTGTTCCGTTATCTCACTCATCTCGGGTACAAGGTTCGTTATGTGCGCAACATAACCGATGTCGGGCATTTGGCTGATGAAGTGGAAGGCACAGGCGAAGACCGCATCCAGAGAAAAGCGCGCATAGAAAAATTAGAACCGATGGAAATCGCCCAGATGTACGCCAACAGCTTCCAGGAAAAATATGACTCGTTGAATATCCTGCATCCGTCCATCGAACCCCGCGCATCCGGACATGTTTACGAGCAGGTAGCCATGATTGAAAAAATTATTGCCAACGGTTTTGCTTATGAAGCAAACGGCTCTGTTTATTTCGATGTGGTCAAATACAGCAAGACAAATAAATATGGTGAACTCTCAGGTCGTGTGATTGAAGAACTCATTGCCGGAGCCGGAAATGAAAGGCGCACGCTGGAAGGGCAGGAAGAAAAAAGAAACCGCGAGGACTTTGCGCTCTGGAAAAAAGCATCGCCCGAACACATCATGCGCTGGCCCTCTCCGTGGAGCGAAGGGTTTCCCGGCTGGCACATCGAGTGCTCTGCCATGAGCACAAAATATCTTGGTGAAACATTCGACATCCACGGTGGCGGAATGGATTTGCTTTTCCCCCATCACGAAAGTGAAATTGCGCAGTCGAAAGGAGCGTGCGGAAAACCACCTGTGCGTTTCTGGATGCACAACAACATGATTACGATTAACGGACAAAAAATGAGCAAGTCGCTGGATAACTTCATCACGCTTGAGCAGCTTTTTACAGGAGAACTTTTGGAGCAATCCTATTCGCCAATGACTGTGCGCTTCTATATTCTGCAGGCGCACTATCGCAGCACGGTCGATTTCTCCAACGAAGCATTGCAGTCGGCAGAGAAAGCATACAAGCGTTTGCTCAGCAGCTATGAGCTGCTCGCAAAATTATCTCCGTCATCTGCCACCACCAGCGATGTCAAATCGCTCAGGCAAAAATGTTATGATGCACTCAACGATGATTTCAATACAGCCATCGCCATCTCCCATTTGTTTGAAGCCGGGCGAATCATCAATTCCGCTTATGCCGGAACCGAAACCATCACTGCCGCAGACATCAGCGAGCTGAAAAATCTCTTTGATGTTTTCCTGTTCCAGATTCTTGGAATGAAAAATGAAAAGTCAGGCGCAGCCGATGAAGAAGTGAATAAACTGATGAAACTGCTGCTTACTCTTCGTGCCGAAGCGAAAGCGAAAAAGGATTTTGCCATGTCCGATGAAATCCGCAACGAATTGCAGAAACTTAATTATATGATTAAGGACGAGAAGGACGGCACAAACTGGTCAAGAGGATAATTTTATTTTTTTTTGCTTGCCCATCGTAATTTTACTTTGTTCAACGAAGTATTTACGAAGTTGAAATGAAGATGGGGAGCCAAACATTCGCGCTCTCACCACCTCTCCGCCCGCTGTCCGTTCCGCTACGCTCCACTGCCATCGGGTCTATGCACGCAGGTCTCGTAACTCTCTCAACCCTTTCAAAAAAAAGTTCCGTAGGAACGACCTGTTGGTAGAAAAACAATCCACACCAAAAACAAAAGCTCCGTAGGAGCGACCTGTTTCTCAAACCAAAACCCCGTCCGCGTTTGAAACGCAGTTGGGGTTAGCTTTCACAAAAATTAAAAGATTTTTATTCAGCAGTTTTCAATTTGATTGCTTCTTTGATAACAGGCAAAAACTTTTTAGCTCTTGTTTTGTTCGGGATAATCTTAAAAGTTCCTTGACCTCTGAAATAAGATATATCCATTCCGTTAGGTTTTACTCTTTTCAAATCTTCCTCGCGCATTCGTACTCTGAAACCAAATGACTTTGTTCCAATCCACGCAATGCTGAACACATTGAAAAATCCATATTTGAAACCACAATAATGTTTATTGAATTTTTTCTCAAAGTGCCATCCGTTTGACTTTAAAAGTTTTTCAGTTTCTCGTATGAAATCCAAAAACTCAACCACACTTTTTTTATTTCGATAACGGTCATAAAAATTTTTATCATATGTCTCGAGACCTTTAACTGTCTTTATTTTTTTATCCTCACCCGCTTTCATATTATTAACCAATAGAAAGGTATCTTTTTTATAGACCCATCTTTTTATCTCATATAATTCAACAGAGAACTGAATAGATGAAAGAAAACGAACAGTATTCGGGTCAATTTCAGGAGCGATAACAAGAATTCTAATTTCATAATCATCCCAATTCATTTCTATATCCGGTTTATCATCTAATTCATACCATAAACTTTTTAAAGAATCAGGATTTGCCTTTGCCCAAAGCGCATAACTTAATATCTGTGGAAATATTTTTTCGTCAACTGTTTTGTTTTTCATTTCAATAATGCAAACATTGCCATCGCTGTCAACAGCGAGTATATCAGGGCGTCCCGAACCTGAACCATGCTGAGCCTGCCGTTTAAGAATAGTCAGGTCTTCTAATAATTCTTTAGTATTAGATACCATGCGCTCAAATTCATCTTCCGATGTAAAAGGTTTCGAAAGAATATTTAATGTTTTCTTCGGTTGTTTCCAGAATAAGTTTGCCATGTTAATTATTTTGTGCTGTCAGCTTGTTCTTTTCATCTGACATATTTTTTCCAAAAGTAATTCTTTCCACAAATCTCAGTGAGCGCGTGCTGCGCATAAGATTGTTTTGTAGCTC
>DATDOJ010000271.1:0-5488 GCA_035293345.1 Bacteroidia bacterium | reverse complement strand
GTTGTTTCGCGTGATAATATTGACAACAAAAACAAGATAACTTATCTCAAATTTGATCAGGCAAAAAAGAATGACGAAAAAAAATACGGACAGGCGTGGACAGATGCACAGGCAATTAAAAAAACATCAGGTGATTTTATTACTTTCCTGGAAGATTTAAAAACCGACATGGTAGCCAAAGTTGAAAAAACCGGTAAGGGAGAAAAAGTTCCTGAACTCCGGGAGATGGGCAAAAAAGACGACTGGGATATCCCTACCACCATGATGTGCGGAAGTGAAAATGATGGCAAGGGACAAAAAGCATCGGAAATAAAAAAAAGAATAGAAGATTATAAAGTGACCCTTCTGAAATATATTGATGACCCGAAAGTGAAAGCAGATTTTAAGATGCGCCTCGAAAATTTGCTTGACACCAAAGACCCTGACCCGAAAAAGGTGGAAGACCAAAAACGCACATGGGAAATGGTAATGTTCTATCACAACCCGGTGGTTGCAACTGCGGCACTTCTCACCAAATTCCAGACCGATGTGGTAAATGCAGAGTCACAGGTCATAGACCATATCCTCGCTTCCATTGATGCTAACATCGTTAAGTTTGACGTTCTTGCTCCCCGCGTAATTGCCGAATCCAATTATGTATTGATTGGGCAGGATTATAAGGCAGATGTGTTTCTTGCCGCATCTTCCTCCACGCTTGCTCCCGATGTTTTTGTCGGTGCCAGGTATGATTCATCATCAAAGATAATGAGCGGTAATTCTGATAAGCCGCTCACTATTGACGCAGGCGGTATTGCCAAATATACTTCGCACCCGGGCACCGAAGGCGAACAGAAATGGGGAGGTGTGATACGCCTCAAGAAACCGGATAATACGTTTGACTATTATCCCTTCGAATCAAAATTCATCTCGGCAAAGCCGGCCGGTGTTGTTTCGGCTGATAAAATGAATGTGCTTTATATCGGTGTTGACAACCCGATGTCTATTTCTGTTCCGGGAGTGGCGAATGAAAAAGTAAAAACAGCGGTAAGCGGAGGTGGAGTGACTTTGAAACCCAATACGAAATTGGGCAGCGGCAAATGGATTGCAACAGCTACGACACAGGGTGAAGCAAAATTTACCATTAATGCTGACTTCGGTGGAAAAAGCCAGGTAATGGGAACAGCATTATACCGTGTCAAAAGATTACCTACTCCTATTGCCATGATTGGCGGCAGCAAAGGCGGCTCAATGGGCAAGTCAGCCCTTGCAGCGCAAAGCGCTATTATCCCGGTGATGGAAAACTTCGACTTCGAACTCTTCCCAAGAATCACCGGCTTCAGAATGACTATGTATCAGAAAGGCAAGCCCGACCCGATTGAACTGGATGCCACCGACAATAAGTTCACACAAAAGATGCTTGATGCCATCCGCAGCGGAAGAGTTGGCGACAAAGTTTATTTTGAATACATCAAGGGCTCGATGCCCGATGGCACCAAGCCATCCCTGTCACCCATTGGATTCGTATTGAACTAAACATAAACACAAACACCAGGAGGAAAATCATGAGAAAACTATTTCTGCTTGCAGTTGCGGTTACCATGTCATCATTGTCATCCTTTGCCCAGCAATCAGGTGTTCTGGACGGAATTTATCCCCCTGAAAACACGGCTACGAGGATATATTTGGAATATCCTTACGTGCGCGAAGCCGATGCTCTGTGGAGGAAAAGAATCTGGCGCATTATTGACTTGAGAGAGAAAATTAATTTGCCGCTTGGCTACCCTAAAACAGAAACCACCAACAGGAAAAGCTTGATGGATATCATTTGGAATGCTGTTAAGGAAGGAACATTGACTGCATGGTCGGAAGATGAGTTCATATCGCCAAAAACCGTTGCCGAAATTGAAAAATCGGGCGGAGCGGGAATTGATTCCACCACATACACCGAAGCCGACCCTCCGTATAATGTCCGCGACACGGTGTATAAGAGAGAGTTTTCACCGGAAAAGGTTATACAATACCGGATTAAGGAAGATTGGTTCTTCGACAAGCAGCGTTCTGTCATAGAAGCGCGCATCATAGGCATAGCGCCTGTGGTTTATGCCACAGATGAAAGAGGCAACGTCCGCGAAGGCGGTGAAACCAAGGCATTGTTCTGGGTTTATTTTCCTGAAGCGCGCAGGTTGCTTTCGCAGGCGGAAGTGTTTAACCGCGAGAATGATTCCGAACGAAGAACCTTCGATGACGTTTTCCACAAACGCCTCTTCAATTCCTACATCATGAAAGAGTCAAACGTATATGACCGCTACATTGCTTCTTATGCTCAAGGCATGAAAGCATTGCAGGAGTCGGACCGCATCAAAGACGAAATCACCAACTTCGAACACGATATGTGGGAGTATTAACCTGTAAAATAGTTAATTAGTTCATTAGTTCATTAGTGGCAGCATACCAATAAACAAATGAACTAATGAACTAATGAACCAATTAACCAATGAACCAGAAACAATAAACCGGAAAAACTTTCTCATTGATAATAGAATTTCTTCAAAAGGGCTGCTTCAACCAACGATGCAGCCCTTTTTTTATGGTTTCTCTTTAGCTTCGGATTAAGCAGAGCATCATTTTTTAAATAAATTTGCATCTTTTCTTCAGTCCTGTACAGAACTGCTTCAGTCCTGTACAGGTTTGAAGCAAAGTCGTACAGGTTTGGAACAAAGTCGTACAGGTTTGAAGCAAAGTCGTACAAGTTTGAAGCAAAGTCGCCCTCTTCTGTCGCAAACCTGTACAACATTGAAGCAGAAGCACACTCTTCTGTCGCAGACCTATATGACATTGGAGTAAAAGCAAGTGAAACGGTTCAATAGTTCAATAGTTCATCGGTTCATTGGTTCATGGGTGCACCGATAGACGAATGAACCAATGAACTAATGAACCAATAAACAAATTAATGTAAACCTTACAGATGCAACATAAGCAATCATAGCAAAAACATGGCGGGGTGGCGCAAGGATAGATTTGGCTCATAAAAAAAACCTGAGTCATGAAAAAAATCCTTACCCGTTTTCTCATCTGCGTTTCTGCTGCTGTGATGATTGCACAGGCAGCCAACGCGCAATACTATACCGGTGTCGGCATTCGCCTCGGCAAATTCGCATCCGGTGTTTCCGTTAAATATTTCTTTGACGCCAACAACGCAAGCGCCATTGAATTAATCGCGGCTAAAACCAAAACCGCCCGGGGCGGCTACCTGCTCACCGGCTTGTATGAAAGCCAGAGCCCGATTCACCTGCCCATCCTTCGCATTCCGCTCGACATCGTGTTCGGTGGCGGTGCGCATGGCGGATATTTTCCCAAAGGATATTATAAGCTTCGCGATGGCGAACTGTATCCGTATGGTGATAAAATTTTTACGATGGGCATAGACGCCATCCTCGGGCTGGAATATAAAATTCCCATCGCCCCGCTCACCGTGGGTGTGGACTGCATGCCGTTTTATGACATCGTCAATCCCGGTCCGGAGTTTATTGACTTCTCCTTTGTGGTCCGGTATGTGTTTGAATAGATAGTTCACTCGTTCACTTGTTCATTCGTTCATTAGTGTTTCTACCAATGAACTATTGAACTAATGAACCAATTAACTAATTACCTGTACGTATCTTCGTTGTAAAGTATGCTCAGGTAACTTTCATATCGCGATTTGCTGATGATCCCGCTGGCAAGTCCATCGAGCACGGCACATTGTTTTTCGTTCACATGAAGACAGTTGTTGAACCGGCAGTTTCTTCCTGTACTGAATATTTCCGGAAAGAAATGTGACACTTCATTCTTATCGAAATCAATAATTCCGAATTCGCGGATGCCGGGTGTGTCAATGATGAAACCGCCTTGCGGAAGATGATGCATCTCTGCAAAAGTGGTTGTGTGAATTCCGGTTGAATGACGCCCCGAAATTTTTTGTGTTTTAATATCAAGACCGGGAATCAGTGCATTGATGATGGTGGATTTGCCGACTCCCGAATGTCCCGAGAACAAATTTACTTTTCCCGAGAGAACTTCTTCAAGGCGGGTTATGTCGTTTTCATTTAATGCCGAAATAATTATTGATGGATAACCGATTCCGTCATAAAGTTTTTTCAGGTCTTCAATCTTCTGTTTGTCTTTTTCATCATATAAATCCGATTTATTAAAAATCACTCCTGCCGGAATACTGTATGCCTGTGCCGTAGCAAGAAAGCGGTCAATGAAGCCGGTGGATGTCTTAGGCAGCAGGGGAGAGGCAATCACAAAAGCGCGGTCAATGTTGGCAGCAATAATATGTCGCTGCTTCGAAAGATTTACTGACTTGCGCTGGATGTAATTTTTCCGTTCGAGAAGATTGATGATGGTTGCAGTGCCTACATTTCCGGTATCAATTTCAATTTCCACCCTGTCGCCAACAACAATGGGATTGGTTGCTTCAAAAACTTTCAGGCGAAGCTGTCCGCGAATCTTGCAGATGAAAACTTTTCCTGTTTCATCGGCAACATCATAGAAACTTCCGGTGGATTTGATGACAGTTCCTGTCATGTTGATTGGTTCAATGGTTCATTAGTTCATTAGTCGCAGCACACCAATGAACTAATAAACTAATGAACAAATAAACTAATTCGTTTCGGCAAGAACAATGATTTTGTTCTTGTTCATTTCCACCACTCCACCGCTCACATCAAATTGCTGAACGCCTTGTGATGTTTTGATTTTTATTTTCCCTTTTTTCAAAGCGGAAATAACAGGTGCGTGCCGGTTCAGCATCTGAAAGCGTCCCGATGTTCCGGGAACAGATACCGATGACACTTCGCCTTCGAAAAGCTTTTTGTCGGGGGTTATTATTTCTAAATACATGTTTACTTGTTCATTGGTTCATTCGTTCATTGGTTTATTAGTAAATTGGTTCATTAGTCGCCACACACCAATGAACGAGTGAACGAATGAACTAATGAACTTTTTAATAGAGTGTTCACTGGTTCATCAGTTATCACTTGACAGGGCTTTTTCCTATGAACTTAATGTATGCATTTAATTTTTTATGAATTACTTCAAGTTTTTTAATAAGATTCCCGTGTTGTTCTGACGAAATTAATTTTCTGTTTACTGATTTTGAAAGCCATGTTTTTGTTTCCATCACAGAACCTCTGGCATAAAAACAAAATTGTTTATTCTCTTTATAAAAAAATCTTCCGTATCCCTCAGAAATGTTTGCAGCGATTGAATCAGAGGAACGGATCATCTGTTTTCCAACGGTATCCTGCGCCATGAATTTCCATTTTAAGACAATCTCCCATATTTCATCTGCAATTTCATTGGATAGATTATAGACATCTAAAGTTTCGAGTACATATTTCATGAGATTGTATTTTTATTTCCCAATGAACTAATGAACCAGTGAACTATTTTGACTCTGATAAAATCTTCTTCCCTTTTTCTATCGCGTCATCAATTGTCCCCACCAGGTTAAATGCTGCTTCCG
>DATDOJ010000270.1:0-6598 GCA_035293345.1 Bacteroidia bacterium | reverse complement strand
ATCCGGAGCAGAAGCAAAGAATAAAACAAAACTAAGGGCACTGCCTGCGCAGCGAAGGTTTTGGAGTTGCGCAGCGAAGCGGAGTCACGGTTGTTATACCCGATGAAAACGGGTTTAAGAAAATCAGACAAGTTATAACCTATAACTTATAACATATAACACGACATTCAATGCCGCAAACCTGATTTCTTACGGTATAAATAGGTCATTAGCAAAAGTGCTGCGCTGACATTTTTTGTTAATCAGCTAACGCTTTAAGATTCAAAGTTAACGATTTTAATTAATAATTTGACGTTTATCATCATATAGTTAACGGCTATCATCGCTTAGTTGACTACTATAATAGATAAGCAGTAATTTTTAAACGCTAAGCTAACGCTATTAATCACTAAGCTGACGCTTAATGTTACTTAGCTGACGCTTCAGAGACGCAGATGAATTAACTGAGTGAATAAAAACATTAGCAGATGAGTTGAAAATATCTGCTAAGCATAAAGAAGGAAGAATGTAAAAGTAAAACCAGGCGCCAGTGCACCCCGAAAGCTAAACCTGCAGGTGTTCCGAAAGCAACAGGAGCATCATATTGAGTGAAGTCGGGATGCGAATGCAGACAAAGCAATGCTTCGGCTTCGCCCGGCATCATGTCAATAATACGGTTGAGACATCCTTAAGAACGGCAGCACCGGATTGCAAATCATTAGTGTTCGAAACCTGATATACCCGATGAAAACGGGTTTAAGAAAATCAGACAAGTTATAACATATAACGTTCGCCCTTGCGAATCCTCGCCCATTTGGCGAACTAATTTCCATTTTTAATTCGTGAAATTAGTGTCAATCCCTATACATCGGGACTGCGTATGTCCTATCTCTGACAACCGCCTTGTCGTGATTACCTGATTTTCTTATTGGTTTCGCGCAGCCGTTTCGACATTTTTTCTAACAGCCGGTAGGCAATGGAAGGGTCTTTCTCAATGGACTTGTAAAAATTCTTTTTATCAATGGTCAGAATTTTGGCATCGCCAAGAGCGCGCACGGTGCATGAGCGGACATCGTTTTCAAAGAGTCCCATCTCTCCGAAAAATTCCGATTCGCCTAATACGGCAACTCTTTTTTCATATCCTTCCGTTTCATCAATCACTTCCACCTTGCCTTCCTGAATAACATAAAGACAATTACCGACAGTGCCTTGCCTGATGATTACTTCACCGTCAATATATAAAAAACCAAGTTTATTGTTTTCCATCATAGTTGATTTTATCAGGGTTTAAATTTGATGCTGCAATATTCCACAGAAGCGTCAGCAGTAACTTCGGATTAAGAAACCGGATAAAAATGTTCCGGTAGCCGGCACTGCCCGTAAACGTATCCCAAAGAACAGAACTCATCAGTCGTTTTTTTTCTTCCGCTTTCTGTTCGTTGACCACCATCTGGAAGAGTCCGTTTTTAAGAAATGCTGATTTCTGAATAATCCTTGTCACCCAAAAAATAAACTTGCCCACATTGTTGTCGCGGTTCAGGTTTTTGCAAACCGGGTAATATGATTTTTTGAAACTGCTCTTTGAGATGCCATGAAAAATAACAGTTCTCGCTGCCGCCCGTCCGGTGATGTATGCTGCTCCGATACCGTTCTTGTAAAGTTTTGACGATGCCGAATCGCCTATGAGAACCACCCTGTCATCAAACGGATTGCGCGATGCGCTGATATTGATGAAAGGAAAACATTTGCAAGCTGCGGCTTCGTTCAAATGCAAGTCGGGAGGAAAACAACCTTTCACCTGCTCTGCGGCAAGAAACGTCTCTACGGTTTCTTTGCTGATTTCGTCTCCCAATAATACAAGGGTTACATATTTTCCTTTCGGGATGAGCGCTCCGAAAGTAACTTTGGGAAGATTCAAAAGAAAGACATGCATGGAGTTGCCTAAATATTTATCCATGTTTTCCGGCTCCAGCGGAAACTCGCAAATGTGAGCGCGCGTGGTTGCCGGTGGAACATATCCCGGACAGATGGACTGAAATAACTGGAGGGTTTTAGTGTTCAGTCCTGCTGCGCCAACAACGAGGTCATACTTTTTCTCAACGGAATCTTTCGTCCGGATTATTATTCCGTCCGCAGCTCTTTGGGCTTCCGTGATTCTGTCTAAAATAATTTTCGCTCCGCTTTTTTCACACAGACCCAGCAGGAAATTATCAAAACTCTTTTGGTCGTTGTTGATAAAATTCCTTGGTCCCGAACCCCGGAACACGGAAGCAATCCGTTGTTCTTTCTTCGGAGTGTTGATTACCGTTTTTCCCTGTTCAACATGAAGCGTATAAGAATATATTCCTCTGCGGATAATGGAGGAAGGCAAAATAATTCCATCGGTCGAAAGCATTTGCACCAGCGATTCAGAAACAATGCCCCCGCAATTATTGCATCCCGTGGGTCCGAGACAGGTAAAATCTTTCGCCTCATAAATGTCAATATTAATTTCCAAATCATATCGCCTGGCTAAGTCCAAAGCGTAGTAGCTGAAAAAACTTCCTGAAGGACCGCCTCCGACAACGGCTATTGAAGATCCATTCGTCAGTTCAATTTCTTTTTGTGACTTACGTAAGAAATTTATTTTCATAGAGTAACTTATTTAACCTCGAAGAAACGGTAGTACAAAGCGCTGCATAATAAAAAAAAATTCTTTCAAAGATATTTTCAAGGAACAGAATATAGTATGACATTTATCATATTCAGGAAAGTATTTCAAATATAATATGCAGGCGGCAGTTTTTTACAGGTAGAAGTTGGTCAAGAAGGAAATAAAATACTTCCGGCTAACCATCTAACCTGAGAAGGAACGTAGTCGTATAAAGTTTATGGAAATCGTCAGGCAGGTAACCAAAATGAATGCACCGATAGAAAGATGTTTTCTTCTTTCTTTGAACGTGGACTTACATCATCTATGTACTAAGGAAACAAATGAAAGAGCCATATCAGGAGTAACATCAGGCGTCATGAAATTTAATGATACCATAACCTGGAGAGCAAAACATCTTGGGGTTTATCAAAACCTCACCGTAAAAATTACTGACTACGATTTTCCGAATTACTTTGTGAGTGAAATGATTAAAGGTGCATTCAAAAGCATGTATCACCGGCATTCATTTGTCTGGATAGAAAACCAAACTGTCATGACTGACATTTTTATGTTTGATGCGCCTTTGGGAATATTGGGAAAACTGTTTTCAAAAATTGTCTTAAAGAAATACATGAAAGAATTTCTGATAAAAAGAAACCTCATACTTAAACAAGTGGCAGAAGGAAATGATTGGGAAAAATATATTGCATGAATAAACACGGAACATGCATTTTACACTTTCGCGGAGTTTGTAATTTATGTGCCGCTTCAGTATCAGCAACAGCAATTTCCCTTTTTTTATAATGATGTTTTTCTTTGAGTTGACAAAAAGCAGTATCCGCTATGAGCGATGTCATTTTCTGATATTTTCTCCTGCTGCATTTTTACAGTTCCAAAGTAATTGAGAAAAGTATTTTATTAAAAATAAAACTTCAAAAAAATGGAAACCATTAAATTAGTATTCAACGGAACGACAAATGAAGTTCCGGTTATTGTCGGAACAGAAAATGAAAAGGCAATTGACATCGCCAAACTCCGCGACCAGACAGGATACATCACGCTTGACACCGGTTTTAAAAACACCGGCTCAACACAAAGCGCCATTACTTTTCTCGATGGTGAAAAAGGAATTCTTCGATACCGCGGTTATCCGATTGAACAGCTTGCGGAGAAGTCAACTTTCCTTGAAGTGTGTTACCTGTTGATTTATGGCGAGCTGCCGACAAAAGAAGAGTTGATTGAGTTTGTTTCCGGAATCACACATCACAGTTTGATTCACGAGGACATGAAAAAGTTTTACGAAGGGTTTCCGGCAAAGGCACACCCGATGGGAGTTCTTGCATCCATGACATGCGCCTTGTCAACTTTTTATCCTGATGCGCAGAAGAGCACAATGAGCAAAGAAGAAATTGACAGAACCATTCAGCGGCTGATTGCAAAGTGTGCAACCATTGCTGCGTGGTCATACAAAAAAACTCTCGGGCATCCCACCATGTATCCGCAAAACAAACTGAGCTACTGCGCCAACTTTCTTTATATGATGTTTGCACAACCCACGGAAGAATATATGTTAAACGAAGCCGTGATAAGCGCGCTCGATAAACTGCTCATTCTGCATGCCGACCACGAACAAAATTGCTCCACTTCAACGGTGCGTCTTGCAGGTTCTTCACAGGCAAGTTTATATGCTGCAATCTCTGCAGGCATCTGTGCATTGTGGGGACCACTGCATGGCGGAGCCAACCAGGCAGTGATTGAAATGCTGGAAATGATTCATGCCGGAGGAGGAAAGGTCAGCGATTGGGTGGAAAAAGCAAAAGACAAAAAAAGTTCTTTCCGGTTGATGGGATTCGGTCACCGCGTTTACAAAAACTTTGACCCTCGCGCAACCATCATCAAGAAAGCATGCGATGATGTGTTGAAAGAACTTGGCATCAGCGACCCGCTGCTCGACATTGCAAAATCACTGGAAGAAGTTGCACTGACAGACAGCTATTTCATTGAAAAGAAATTATATCCCAACGTTGATTTCTACTCGGGAATTCTTTACCGCGCCATCGGCATACCCACAGAAATGTTCACCGTCATGTTTGCTCTTGGCAGAATGCCGGGCTGGATTGCCCAGTGGAAAGAGATGCGCGAAAATAAAGAACCCATCGCCCGCCCGCGCCAAATTTATTCAGGACATCCCACACGCAATTACATGCCGGTTGAAAAAAGAAAATTGGCAAGAGAAATGGTCCTCTGATATTTTAATAGTAAACGGAGTCGTTCTTTCAGACACTGCATAAATTACGAACCCAAAAAGAAGAATAGGGTTACTTCCAATTCAGGAAACTTGCTGCCGGAAACCATTCTGAAGAAGTTTCCGGTTTCGGCTGAACGATACAAACATTCACCGGCAGCGTCTTCATCTCAGGAAGGTGAATAAGTTGAATTTATTTTATCATCAGGTATTAAAATTTTTTCTGTTCGATGAAATCACGTTCGTCAGCATCATGACCTGTTCTCACGCTATTGACTGCGGCTGTGCCGCTTGCTGATATATGGCGTACTATGACAATACCGTTTGCCCCACTTGCCCGAACATCAATTGTTTCATTAAGACCTGTTCGCCAAAATGGATTGAATTGATAGGCAATAAAAAATCAGCGACATTATATAAAAGGGGACAACAGGTAATCACAGAAGGGCAACCTATTTTCGGATTATATTTTATCAACCGCGGACAGGTGAAAGTAATTTCGAGCGACCGGACATGGAAAGAACAAATTGTGCGCCTGGCGGCTGACGGTCACATTCTCGGTCACAGGGGCTATGGCGGAGAATCCTATCCGGTCAGCGCAGTGACAATGAATGATTCTGTGATTTGTTTTATTGATAACGACACGCTTTTGAATGCCTTCATGCACAATCCTTCCTTCACTTACAAACTGATGATGTTTTATTCCCATGAACTGCGGGAAGTGGAAAAACGGATGAAGTGTATGGCTACGATGACGGTGGCGGAGAATGTTGTTTTCGCGCTTTCTTATCTGAAAGAAATTTTTGGCTATGATGCCAATGAAAACGTGCTCAATGCAAACATCACCCGCATGGATATTGCCGCCTTAGCCGGCACCAGCGAAGAGGAAGTGGTGAGAACGCTCACCGAATTGGAAAAAGAAAAAGTGATAAAAAAAATTGCCCGGAAAATAAGAATCCTGGACGAGAAAAAATTAAATAAGCTGATTGAGAAATGCTGCAGATGAAGTTGCGCTATGCAGTCCCGGGAGTCCGGGGATTGTAATCCTTCATTTGAGGTAGCCGCTGGCAACATTCCGCCTTTCATCATCGCTGTCCGGGGCGCCCTGATGCCTCGCAGGATGCACAATTCTTTAATCTGAAGGGTTAAAAGGCGTTTCTGTTTAATGTGAACTGATTTCAGTGCATGCTGAATTGATTCCGGTGCAACGCAAATTGATTTCAGCGCTGCCTGATGCCGTTTCCATATCTGAAACCGGTAGTCGCATATCCGGAATCGGTTATCGTATATCCGGAATCGGTAATCGCATATCCGGAATCGGTAATCGAATATCCGGAATCGGTAATCGCATATCCGGAATCAGTAATCGAATATCCGGAATCGGTAATGACATATCCGGAACCGGTTATACGCCCTCCGGAACTCAATTCATGCCCTTTCGGACGCGAAATCAGGTCTTCAGCCCTGCACTGACGCTTACCGTTTCGCTTCCCGGGTTAGTGAAGTTGACGACTCTGCGCCATCACCTGCCCATATCCACAAAAGAATTTTTCACTGTTTCAGCGGTGCATCCCTCAGGAAGAAACCGGGGATGTGTTTAACCCGGATTTTTCAGTTGGATGAAATTTATCTCTGAAATAAATAGAATATTTTCTACTGCAACGCAGTTGGAAATCTTATTAGTAAGCTCTTGATAATCTATCTGTTAATTGCGGAATAGACGTTTGAAATTAGTCAACTGA
>DATDOJ010000269.1:0-13192 GCA_035293345.1 Bacteroidia bacterium | reverse complement strand
TGTCCGCAAGACCCTCCCGATAAAGAAGCGAATGCCATCTTCATCATTACTCTCATATATGCGTTACCGATGAGAGCCGTGGTTGGTATGGTAAAGCTTCCGGTTTGAGTTCCGGTCTCGACATTAGCTAAAGAAACAGCTTCTTCACCCGCATCGGTAAGCAAATTATTTTGATTGTAATCAATATAAATTTTAAAATTATATGTATTACAATTAACAATATTATTTTCCAAGGGAAAGGTAACACTGAAATTATACGTTTGCCCGGAGACCACTGTCGTGGTTAATCCGGTATTGGTAAAACCACCGTTCTCGTTTACGGTTGACGTTCGGTTAATTGCAGGCGTACCGTTCAATTGAAAATTGGTAATTCCTTCACCACAGCATTCAGCACCGGGAAAGGTGCAAACCTGTGCGTGGGTTTCGTGCATTGATGTTATAAACATTAATGCCAATAAAAGTTTTGTAATTTTTTTCATGATGATTTGTTTTAATTATTTGACACTTCAAAATAAAGCATGATTATTGAACATTCCAAATTTTTTCGACAAAAAGATTTTGAGTACAGATGAAGGCGGGAATCTTGCGGTTTCATTTTTCTTTCCTGCGGTTGCTGTGGTGTCCGGTGTTCTTTTCAAGATGACACGTTACAAGAAAAAAACTGCCGGATGAAAACACCCCGCAACATAGGAATTAAAATACTGTGAAGCAGGTTGTAGATGGCTAACGCCTGTTGCTCTTGCACGAATCTACAACCAACAGGGATTTGTTGATTTATTGATTGAGTTCAAAGTTGGAGTCAATGGTTCATGCGTGGCTGATGGAAGAAAAACCGATGTTGATAGCCATCTAAGCCATGTCGTGTGTCAAAACATCAGTGTTAGCTGACAACTTATCGCTGTCGATAGCCATCCAAGCCCTGTTGATGTGCAAAAACTAATGTCGATAGCCATCTAAGTCCTTTCGATAGGCAAAAAACTCGTGTCGATGAGCATCCAAGCCCTGTCGATAGGTAAAAAACTCCTGTCGATAGTCATCTAAGCGCTGTCGATTGACGAAAAACTCCTGCTGATCTGCATCTAACGACTGTTAATTGAGGAAAAACCCATGTTGATTCCTGTCTAACGGATGTTACCTGAGAAAATCAATTTGAAAATTTGAAAATTAGATAATTTGAAAATGGAAAAGGGAAAATTGTCTGAACTTTGATGGTTCGACTGCGCTCACCACAGGTTAATGATGATTAAGATGATTGAAGGGAATGTTGACGAGGGCATAGTTGGCAAACGCATTAGCCAACGTGCGAAACTATGCCCAACCAGGGTTCTCCTTTTTTGTTCAGGTGAATGAATTACTTTTGGAAAAAATATATCAGAAAAAAATAAAATCAAAGTTTATGAAACAAATTACATTTACTATTACCAAAGAAGAAATACAGAAACATTCTGAAGAAATATTGTCTGATGGTCAGTTGAATCAAATATTAATATCAATTGAGAATGATAATATTTTATGGAAGCATATTGTAGAAGCAATAAACTCAGCGATTATTGAAAAATAAATTTTATGAAGACGATATGACTGAACCTGAAATAATAAACACAAAAATCTTCAAGAGCAATAAAGATTTTATTTTGACAAGAGCAAAAAGAATTGAAGAAGCGATTGCTTTTGAAGGTGGCACTATTGAAAAACAGAAAAAGCATTTAATATCATCTTTACCTGACGGAAAAGAATCTTACTTTTTTAAACCGGGAAAAGAAACATTGAGAAAAGTTCCAAACGTATATGACATGGCTCCGAATGTTGGCGCGAAAGGAATAAGCGAAACAGAAAATTGGACGTTTGAAAAAGTTTGGGAATACCTGATTAAAATTTCTATCATCAACCAAATTACTTTCAAGAAAGTTTTGGTGTTACTTTATCGGAATTGTTTTTTGTTAGACCATCAGGAAATTAAAAAAGGTAAATTCAGATATTTACCCTCTACAGAAATTTCCGAATACATTGACAAAATTGAGTTTGGTTTAAAAGATGGTTTTATGGATAAGTTTAGAACAAAAGAAATTGGATTACTTGAGTACTTACATTTTATTGATTTACTTGGCTGGAATGAAGATGTGAAATATCATATTGTAAAAGGGAAACCTGATTTCATAAAGTATGACAAAAAAGTTGGCAGAGTCAATACAATCCTTAGTGTAATCAGCGCACCGCTGATGATTAGTAATTTCATTCTTGACATTATTCATAAAACAGAGCAGAAAGGAATTATAGATGTAAAGTTGATTACAACTACAATACAAATGTTTGCAAAGTCAAGAGGTATTTGCGTACTTGCAAATAAAGAGTTGTTGAAACATTTAACCCCTTATTTAAAAAACGGTGATGAGTAAGGAAACAATAACGAATTTCAGAAATAAAATTTTCAATGAGGATGTTTTACAAGTTTTGAAAAAACTTCCTGACGAAAGTTTGGATATGGTTTACGGTGACCCTGATTATAATGTTGGTGTCAACTATGCAGGGAAAAATTATACAACGAAATGGAATGAGTATATTGATTGGTATATTGAACTAACCAGAGAAAGTTTGCGTGTATTGAAGCCAACAGGAAATTTATTTATGATGAATTATCCAAAGCAAAACGCACACCTACGAGTAAAGTATTTGGATGACAACGCTTATGATGTTCAGGATTATGTCTGGACATACAACACAAACGTTGGACACAGCCCGAAAAGATTTACAACTGCTCACCGTTCAATTCTTCACGCAACGAAAAGCAAAGACAATCATTTTTATAAAGACAATGTTGCACAACCGTATTTGAATCCAACAGATAAAAGAATATTGCTACGAATTGCTGATGGACACAAAGGGAGGATGCCATACTCCTGGTTTTATTTTGACCTTGTAAAAAATGTTTCCAAAGACAAAACATTTCACGCTTGTCAAATTCCCTTACCTCTTGTGGAGATGTTGATTAGAGCATGCACACAGGAAAATGATGATGTATTTATTTTATTCGGTGGGAGTGGTTCGGAAATTGTTTTGTGCAAAAACTTAAAAAGAAATTTTATCAGTTGTGAAATCCATCCTGATTATTATCAGATGATTTTAGACCGCCTGAACAATCACGGGAAAATAAGTAACGAACACCGACTGGATTATTTTTTAGAGCAGAAGAAGGGTAAGATAGTTCAGCATACCGCTGACCTTTTTACAAACGGAAAATAAAAGGTTGAGAGAGTTACAGAACCTGCTAAGCTAAATCCTGCACAGCGTGAGTACATTCGTTCTCCGTGCTGTGTTTCAAAACTCCATCCTCGTCAGCGGTGCCGCTGTCTGCAGCGCAAAATCCTTTTTCAAAAACTTCGTCTGGCTGAGTTATTTGTCTATTACACAACATATCTTTTCCTGAGCGATGCAATCTGCGCAACGACATCATCTGACAAGTTCCTGATGATGGTTTCGGATTGCTTTATCTTTTCATCATCGGGATTATCAGGATTAATAGCAGCCATGAGGGAATTAATTCTTTCGATGTAGTCGTGATTTGCGAAGCGCATCAGGGAAGGAGTCACTTTGTGAATCAGCTTCGATAATGCATCGGCATCGCGCTTAAGCAAAATCTGATGAACGGCAGAAGGCAAAGCATTAAACTCCTGTTCAAAAATGTTCAGGTAATCATTGATAAATTCCGGGTCGTCCCTGAATGATTCAATCATCCTGTTTATCGTAACGGGTTCTTCGGTTTCAGCAGCATTGTCACCGGCATCGGCTAACCGGGATTTTCCGAGATGGGTGTGCTTGATAATTTTCCGGTAAAGTTCGTAGGTGTCGATGGGCTTGGAAATGAAATCGCTCATGCCCTCAGCAAGCACGTTCGATTTGTCATCGGATGTTGCAAATGCTGTGAGCGCTATGACGGGAAGCTGCTGCGCACTGAATCCCATACGCTTGATTTCTTTGTTGGCTTCGAAGCCATCCATGACGGGCATCTGCAAATCCATCAGGACAAGGTCATACTTCTTCTGTTTAATTTTATTCACTGCCTGCAATCCGTTCTCTGCACAATCAACTTCTGCACCCCACTTTGAAATTAATTTTTTAGTCAGCGTCATGTTGGGAATATTGTCTTCCACCAAAAGAATTTCAATGCCTTTCAGTCCACGGTTATCGGGATGAGCAATACGTTCGATTTCGCCCGGAACCATTTCTTTTCCTTTTGTAAAAGTCACATCGAACCTGAAGACAGAACCTTTGCCCGTTTCGCTTTCAACATCAATTTTTCCGCCAAGCATTTCCACAAGCCGTTTTGAAATTGCCAAGCCAAGTCCGCTGCCTCCGTATCTGCGATGAATGGAGGAATGTTCCTGGGTGAATGCATCGAATATTTCCTTTTGTCTGTCAGCCGGAATACCAACACCGGTGTCTGATACTTCAAACAATAAATTAACTTCCTTTTCAGATGATGATTGCAGCCGCACGTTTAAACTCACTCCTCCCTTTTCAGTGAACTTGATGGCGTTGTGCAGAAGGTTATTCAGAATCTGGGTGAGACGCGTTGGGTCGCCAATGATAAACTCCGGAATATCCTTTTCATAAAACGAATGAACAGGCAGAGATTTTTCCTTAGCGGTCAGTGCAAATGATTCAATCACTTCGTGAATCAGGTGATGCAGGTTGAAATTTATTTTTTCGAACTGAATTTTTCCTGCTTCAATCTTGGAGAAATCGAGAATATTGTTGATGAGCGAAAGCAGGTTGTTGGCAGAAAATTTCAGAATGTTGAGCGGCTCGACCTGGCTCTTCTTCGGATTTTCTTCCATCAGCAATTGAGTTACACCGAGCACCGCATTAAGCGGTGTGCGTATTTCATGGCTCATGATGGAAAGAAATTCCTGCTTGGCACGCGATGATTGTTCGGCTTTTTCTTTCGCCTCCTTCAGCGTTCTCTCATTCGTTCTGCGCTCGGTGATGTCAATGATGCTTGCCAGCACCATAGGACCTTCTTCTGTGGTTATCGGGTTTAATCCTACTTCAGCAGGAAATTCTTTTCCGTTTATATCTACTCCGAAAAAATCTAACCCTATGCCCATTCCGCGCGGAGAAGGGTTTGCGAAGTAAGTCCTGATGTATTCCGGATATTTCTCCCGGAAACGTGCAGGCACTAAAATGTCAATGAACTGACCAATCAAATCTTTCCGGTTGTAACCGAATAATTTTTCGGCTTGTGTATTGACAAGATTTATTTTCCCGGCTTCATCAACCATAATCATGGCGTTGGGAGCGGCTTCCAGCGCAAGATGCACTTTTTGGTCAGCATGAAGCATGATTTCCGATTCGATTTGCTTTTTCTCCGCCTCCTTGCGTGCGATAACATTTTGTTCAAGGTCATCCGTCATCTTGTTAAACGATGTTGCCAGCACACCAATTTCGTCCGTGGAAAATGTTTTTGCTCTCGTTTTGAAATCACCCGTTGCAACAACTCTTGAAGCACGGATAATTTCATTGAGCCCTTTGGAAATTCCGCGGCTCACGGAAATGGTCAGCAGCAAGCCGCAGATTTCAACCGTCAGAACCACAGCAAATAATAATTTAAGTATCAGGTTTTCGAGCCAGCGGGAGCCCTCACCAAGCGTAAATGAAAAATCGTCTTCAAGAACAGAGAGCTTGTCGTTGATGGGGTCAATTTCTTTGAGGATGGTATTTATTCTTTCCTGCGAAACGGGCACAGTAATTATTTCTTTATGCAGCCGCTCGCTGATAGGAACAAGCTGATTAATGATGGGGTCTGCCTCTGCCCAGATGGCAAGTGCTTTTTCGATGTAGGAGATATGACTGAAATGCCTGACAAGCCGAATCATCCGGTCAATATCCTGCGGATGATTGCGTCCTTCGAGAAAACCCTGCCTTGCAATTCTTAAATCGGGAAATTCTTTTGCAAGTTCGAGGCGCGTTTTGCTGTCACCATAAGGAACCTGCATATATCTTTTGAAGCTGAGATAGTCGTCAAAGTCATGCGTGCTTCCGTATTTCTGCAGGGAATAAATCGCATTCTTCTGTGCTTTAGACCAAAGCCCTTCGCCACCGACATAAGCCCTGATGGCAGAGAGTGTGTTGAGTGCAAACCAGAGTGTGAGAAGTTCCGTGGCAATAAGCAGCGCCATGATGCCAACAGTGAAATAAAGTTTCCTGGCAATAGAAATATTGCGCAGCCACTTTACGATGAAAAAATTTCTCATCCTGCTTTTATTGAAAATCAAATATACGAAAAATCATTTGGATGGAATTGTGTTAATCATTTTTATATTTGTATTGATTCTTTTAAAGAATGTCATGACGGATAATTTTTTCGTGATAGCCAACCCTGTCTCCGGAACCGGCAAAGCCGGAAAGGACAGGATAAAAATTGAATCGCTGCTTAAAGCACACCGGATAAATTATGAAATGGTTTTCACCGCGCGACACGGGCACGAAAGGGAATTA
This sequence comes from Bacteroidia bacterium, assembly GCA_035293345.1. Lineage (GTDB taxonomy): Bacteria > Bacteroidota > Bacteroidia > AKYH767-A > 2013-40CM-41-45 > 2013-40CM-41-45. Next base: position 6,697 of record DATDOJ010000269.1, on the reverse strand, counting down.
GCCATACAAGCCATTGCAAGGGGATACCGGAAATTTATTTCTTTAGGTGGCGATGGAACCCTGAACCAGATTCTGAACGGCATTTTTAATCAGCCGGTGGTTTCACCCGGGGAAATAAAAATCGGAGTCATTCCAACGGGCTTAGGAAATGACTGGAGTAAAACCTTTGCCATTTCACCGGATTACGTTTCATCCATCCAGGTGATAAAATCTGAGAAAACAATTTTGCATGATGTGGGTGTTGTGGAATGCATGCAGGAAAAGAAAGTGACTAAAAACTATTTCATCAACATTGCAGGATTGGGATACGATGCATTCGTTGTAAAAAAAATGAACGAAGAAAGAGCCGGGAAAACCGGCAGCAGATTTTCATATTATTCCGGAATACTGAAATATCTTTTCATGTATCAGCCGGAAGCAATGAAAATTGAAAGTGAAGAATACAATGCAGAGCTGAACCTGTTTTCTGCAGTGGTTGCAATATGTAAATTCAACGGTGGCGGAATGAAGCAGGCGCCCTTTGCAATTCCTGATGACGGGCTGCTCGACATCACCATTTTTTCCAACATCAGCCGCTCGCGGATTATGACAGACCTGCTGCTGCTGAAAAGCGGTGACTTTACAAACAAGGACTATGTAAAAATTTTTAAGACACAGAAGATTAAAGCCGAAACTCCGGGAAATTCTTTTGTGGAGGCAGACGGAGAATACGTGGGGCAAACTCCGGCAGTGTTTACCATTTTGCCCAAAGCAGTTAACATGATTATTAACAGATATGGGAACTAAGTTTTATTATTGTGAAGCACCAAAAATATTTCAGTTACACTTCAATGCATTTATTAATTCCGGCATGTTTAAATTTACCTTACATTTGTTAAGTTGAATTCATTAATCTTTTTGCCCATGCAATGCCTGATAGTTGATGATGATAAAATATCCCGCGCGGAAATACAACACTTCGTTAAGAAGTCGGTTTTACTAAAGCTCGTTGCAAGCTGCGCCAGCGCTTTGGAAGCGTTTAATATCATTGAATCAAATCACATAGACCTTCTTTTTCTTGATGTGATGATGCCCGGCATGAATGGTCTGGAACTTATGAAGTCACTCAAAAACCGTAAGCCGCAGGTGATTCTGATGACAATGGAAAAAAATTATGCAGTGGAAGCATTTAATTACGATGTCACTGATTTTTTAGTAAAGCCCGTTTCTGAAGCGCGGTTTTTGCAGGCGGTGGCAAAAGCAAAAAATCTTCACGACCAAAACTGGAAAGAATCGAATCCGCAGAAACAGATTTTCATTAAAGTGAATTCCAAACTAATGAAAATCGACACGCATGATATTTTGTACATTGAAGCTCTTGAGAATTATGTTTCCATTTACACTGCCGCTTCTAAGCACACCATTCGCTCCTCGCTGAAAACCATCATGGATAAATTGTCACCCAAAGATTTTGTGAGAGTCCATAATTCTTATCTCGTCCGGTTAGATAAAATCACCGGCATCGAAGGCAGCACCATTATTGTAGGGAAGCATTTTGTTCCATACAGCCGCGGATACAAAGATGAACTGATGTCGCGGCTGAATTTGTTGTAGCATCGAGTCCTTCCATAGAAGGTCAGCATTTCATTTTATTCACCGGAGTTTTTGCAAGTTACCACGCGATAACTGCAAGTTGTCACGGCTTTTTGTTCATCCGTCACAAATTCTGACAAAACGGGAAAGGTTGAATTTATTTTTGCATCCAGTTTATTGTTCAGCATTAAAAAATAAAAAACCATGAAAGCTAATCTTATTTTTTCATCGCTGCTCCTGATTGCGTTTGCGTCAGTGACGCGCGGAAACACAATGTACTACTGCGCCTTCCGAAAAAATGGAACAGTGGAGCGATGAGTCGGAAATAAATGCCATAGCATTATTTCCCCATCCTGCGGAGCAGAGTTGAAATTATTTCTAACATAATAAATAAGCACCATGACAAAAAATGATACAACGGAAGTGGTTGACCGGTTCTTCATCAACCTCAAACACGAGTTTACGGAAATACCCCATGCGGCATCTATACCTGAGCATTGCAAGGCAACCACCAATGAAATTACCTGGAGGCATTGGATGCATGAGTCACCGCAGGCGGAATTTTTCGTCAGGCAAATTGGTGGACGGATTTATTATATGATGGCAGAAAAACATACGCTTAGCTGAGTAATAAATATGAATACGAAAGCCGTCATGTTCATCCCAAGCGAATCTCCGACTGAAGCCAAAAACCTTCTGACGGGCGCAAGCGGAGCATTCATTGGCACCAGTCAGCCATTCACTGAAGCCAGTCAGCCGTTCACTGGCACCAGTCAGCCATTTTCCGGCACCAAAAAGTCGTCCGCTGGAGCCAGAAAGTCATTTTCTGGCACCAGAAAGTCGTCCACTGGAGCCAGAGAATCATTTTCTGGCCTCAAAACAGCAAAATCATACAAATTTTAACCTATTTAATATTAACCCTTAAAAACCAAAACCATGACCCAAAAAAGAGATTTTATTTCCGGAGAACAGGGAGTCCGCAAAACCAACGGCAAGAAGTTTATTGACGAACTGGCTATTGACGGAGGCAATTTCGGGCTCACTCCCCTCGAAATTGGCGATGCCACAGCCAAGTACAACACCTTTGATACAGAATTTGGCAACAGCGTGGTGACCAATGCCGCGGCACAGGCGCAGACACAAACCACCAACACGGCAGACACTGCCTTCGAGGCAATCATGCGGAAGCTGGCAGGCAAAATGAAGAAGAGCGATAATTATAACTCCACCGTTGGCGAGCGCTATAAAATTATCGGTGACGAAATGAGCATTGACATTGCCACGGCAGCGCCCGTGCTGAAGCTTAGAAAAGTGCCTTCGGGCTGGGAAATCAGTTTCAACCTGCTCGGTTTTTTTACGGGTGCAAAAATTTACCGCAAGCGCCCGGGCGATGCCGCCTTCAGCTACAGAGCCACCGATTTAAGCTCGCCTTATATTGACACCGACCCGCAGGTGAACGGCACCCAGTACCAGGCGTATTTTATTCGTGGCGATGTGGAAGTGGGGCAGGTGAGCGCTACGGTTACGGTGGAGGTATGATATTTCTCAGAGTCATTGCTCCGGCTGATTCGGTGAGAGTATATGTATTGCATCCAATGTCGGGATAAATCCTGCGCAGCACTCAACCAAAATTATTAACCTTTAGTTTTCGTTTATCATGTAGTTGGCAAGCCCATCCTTCTGTAACAGGAAGAGATGGGCTTGTTTACTTAAAGGCGGCATGTCAACTGTCACGGCTTTTTGTCGAACCGTCACGGGCTTTCTGTAATCCGTCACATTTTTTGCCATAAGGGCATTTAGCGGAATTAATTTTACACGCGTCATTGAATTGAACATGAATTGAATTCTACATCCCATCAATATGAAAAAGAACACTCCTGCCTGTTTCATCATTGTCTTTTGTTTCTCCGTTTTGGTTTCAGTTAATCTTTCAGCGCAACATGCCGTGTCCACGTTATGCGGCACCAGCGCGCAGGGCAATCCGCTCTCGGGACCGAACGGAATGTGCATCACACCGGATGGAACCACACTCTATGTTGTGGACTACACAGCGCACAGCATTAAGAAAGTGATTATTGCCAGCGGCACTGCAACCAATTACGCAGGCAGCGGAACAAGCGGCTATGCCGATGGCGCTGCTTCCACCTCGCAATTCAGTTATCCCTCGGGAATAAAAATTTCTTCCGATGGGACGACTCTCTATATATCTGATAACGGAAATTGCCTCATCCGGAAAATTGATTTGTCGAACAACATGGTTACAACCATTGCAGGAGTGTATAACGCTTTTGCATTTGCAGACAGTTCGGACGGACTCCAGGCAAAATTCAATCAGCCCATTGACATAGCCATTGCTCCCGGTGATTCTGTGCTTTACGTATCGGACTCAGAGAATCATCTCGTCAGGAAAGTGAACCTGGTCACTACGGCTGTTACAACAGTAGCAGGAACACCGGGAAGCTTTGGCTCTGCAAATGGCATTGGTTCGGCTGCAAAATTCCGCAACCCGAACGGGCTTTCCCTTTCGGCTGACGGGCTAACTCTGTTTGTTGCCGATGCGGGCAATCATAAAATAAGGAAAATAAATCTTGCAAATAATTTAGTATCCACCCTTGCTGGAACTGGTGCCTCAGGCAGCAGCGATAATGCTGTTGGGTCTCTCGCTACCTTCAACAGTCCGCAAGGAGTAGCTGTGCTTCCCGATGCTTCAGTGGTTTATGTCACCGACACATACAACAGCATCATCCGCCAAATTGATGTGGCAACAACATCAGTCACCACTATTGCCGGAGGCGGCTCGACTCCAACGGTGCACTTCGCTGATAATCCTGTCGGACTTTCTGCTAAGTTCTGGTATCCGGCAAATGCTGTGCTGTCTGCCGGCATGGATAAATTATACATCAGCGACCAGCAAAATTTCAGAGTGAGAACCATGCTCACTGATATACCTACTTCAACAGAAGGAGCAATTCATCAGGCAATTTCTCCCGTCACTGTTTATCCGAATCCGGTGAATGATTTTTTAACACTCGAAATTCAAGCGCGAGAAAAAACAGAAATGAATTACAGAATTATTTCCGTTGACGGAAAAAGAGTGTTTGACAACGGACCGATGATTATTCAGGCAGGCAGCAACACAAATAAAATTAATTGCGGAAAACTGAAACCCGGAACTTATGTGCTCCAATACTTTATTAAAAATAAATCATATCATTTTCAATTTCAGAAAATATAAAATCATCAATACACTTCACATTTATAAAACTCATTGCCATGAAAAATAATCTACTTAAATTATTTGTTAATGCCATCGCCCTTATCGGCATTTCACAATTTGCGCAGGCGCAGGTGCCGCCAAATAATTCCTGTTTCAATGCAGCGGTACTCACTGTTAATGCTCCATGCACCAACGGCAATAATACCAATGCAACACTGGACGGACCTGCGACACAGGGCTGTTGGGCTTCTGTTCCCAACAATGATGTCTGGTACACATTTACTACCGGAGCTGCCGGCAATTATACTGTAACAACAGATAATGGAACAAACACCGACACACAGATTAAATTATATTCCGGTGGATGCGGAGGACTAACACTTGTCGGATGCAATGATGATGTGGGTGCGAATGGGTTATATACATTGGCATCTGTTGCAACCGCAAGCTTAGCTGCTTCTACACAATATTGGGTTCAGGTTGATAACTACGGAACCGGGTCGACAAGTTTTTGCATTGCTCTTCGCTTTGCTGGTAATGACAACTGTGCGAATGCTACTTCGCTAACAGTGAATGGCGGTTGTGTCATCGGAAGTAATTATGGCGCAACTATTGAATCGGGTGAAAATATTGCTAATGGATGCTGGCTTGGCACTCCAGGTCCCAACGCCACAGTATGGTATTCCTTTACCACACCTGCAGGCGCACCAACGCTGTTTACTGTTTCTACCAATAATGGTACTCCAAATACCGATACGCAAATAAAAATATACTCAGGCGCATGCGGGGCTTTAACCGAAGTCGCCTGTAATGAAGATGGAAACCTTGCCCCCAATACATTAGCCGCAATTACCTCTGCTACTTTAAGCGGCTCAACAACCTATTATGTACAGGTAGATTTATATCAAAATGAAATTGGTTCTTTCTGTATCAGTGTTTCTTACGTCCCTAATGATAATTGTGCAAACTCAATTCCTCTCACTGTCGGAGCGCCATGCACGAATGGAAGTAATTTTAATGCGACAACAGAATTGGGAGAAAACACTTCGGCAGGATGCTGGACAGACCTTGGTCCTACTCCTGTTGACCATACAGTTTGGTACACATTCACCACAAGCGCTACTGGAGAATATATGATTTCAACAGATAATGGAGGCACCTTCGATTCACAATTGAAACTTTATACTTCATGCGGTTCACTGGTTGTTATTGCGTGCGATGATGATGGTGGGATTGTAAATGATTTCTCATCAGTAATATGTGCTACATTACCCGCAACAACCACCTATTACATACAGGTAGACGGATGGGCTGATGTTCTGGATGCTGGCGCTATGGGTACTTTTTGCATCAGTGTAAACGCCATTTTACCTCTACCAGATTGCATAAATGATGCTATTGATATCACCTCTTTAATATCCCCTGTCAATAATAGTACTAATCCTTTTGACTGCAATCATAATTATGTTTATAGTTATCCGGGAAGTTGTGCCTCCGCAACAATTCAAAACGTTCTGGGCGACCCGAATTATTGCAACGGCTCTTCAACGCCCATAGTTTATACGCCATACCCAAATCACTATGACATCTGGTTTAAGTTTACTGTGTCATCTGGAATGCTTGCAAACGATTACCTTCATTTGTTTCCATTGAATGCAAATCCACCATTTCTTGCGATGGCATTGTTTGGAGAAACAGTTCCTGGAACTCCTCCAACAAGTACTTGTCCCGGAGGTGATATTTCCGGATTAACATATATTGATTGTTCATCGCCTGATGTAATTTATCTTCCGCCTCCTCCAGACCCAACACAAGGTCAGGATGGCGGAGCAAGAGACGAAGGCGCATGTTCAACTCCCATTCATGCACGTATTGATATCAGCAATCTTACAAACGGAACATATTATG
>DATDOJ010000268.1:0-3816 GCA_035293345.1 Bacteroidia bacterium | reverse complement strand
ATACCTTTCTCATCAATGATGTAAGTTATCCGGTGAATTCCATCGTAGCTTCTGCCGAAAAGCATTTTTTTCCCGTACACGTCATAATCGCTGACAATTTTTTTATCCACATCAGCAGCCAGGCGAAAAGGCAGTTTATATTTCTTCTCAAACTTTTTGTGCGAGCGAACTGAGTCGTTGCTGACTCCAATCACATCATATCCTTTTTTTTTCAGAAGTAAATAATTATCGCGCAGGTTGCAGGACTCTGTTGTGCATCCGGGCGTGTCATCTTTCGGATAAAAATAAAGCACGACTTTTTTCCCTTTCATATCGGAGAGCCGGATGATATTATCGTCCTGGTCGGCAACTTCAAAGCCGGGCGCTTTGTCACCGGGCTTAAGTTTCGGAATGCGTTTTGTCTTATTCAAAGAAGAAAGTTTTATGATATTATTAATAATTCTGTGAAGCATGAAACAGCGTGTAAGATTTTCAACGATATGCGGAAAACATGCCCGGCAATTTTTTTGTAAAACTACTTCAAAAAACTATTGACATCATTTGATGCACAAATAAAATATTGGTTCACCATTTGCACATCAAAAAATATTAATTTTAAACTGTCTAAATATGAAAAACGGAACTATCAAACTTTCAGCCGGAAAGATTCTCATTTCGGAACCATTCATGATGGATTCTTATTTCCAGCGCTCTGTTGTGCTGGTCACCGAGCACAGCAACGAAGGAACCATCGGTTTCATACTGAATAAACAAACCACAGTTATGGTCTGTGATGTTCTGCAGGATTTTCCGGAGTCGGACATACCGCTGTATTTTGGCGGACCTGTTCAAACAGACACCATCCATTTTCTTCATACACTTGGTGAGTCGCTCGAGGGCAGCCGCGAAGTTCAGAAAGGAATTTACTGGGGCGGAAATCTTGAGCAGCTTAAGAAGATGATTGAAAAGAAAATGATAACAAATAATGATGTACGGTTTTTTGCCGGCTATTCCGGCTGGGACCCTGAGCAGCTCAATCAGGAACTCAAGCATCATACATGGCTTTTGTACCAGTGCACCAAGAACATCGCCTTCAAAGAAGACCCGTTGAATCTCTGGGGGAAGGTGCTCAAAACGATGGGCAGCGAGTTCGCCATCATGGCAAACTTCCCGGTTGACCCGTCACTCAACTGAATTTTTCCTAAGCATTTTTTTACATCTTTGCGCTCCGGAAATTTTCGGGGTGTAGCGCAGCCCGGTTAGCGCGCAACGTTCGGGACGTTGAGGCCGGTGGTTCGAATCCACTCACCCCGACTAAAAGAAGTTATTGAGTTATTAAGTGATTAGGTACAGTTTATTACTTAATAATCTGATAACTCAATAACCATTTACTTCCTCAATGTTCATTCACAAACCATCTCCCGCAGAACTTTCTGATTATTATAAAACGTATTTGAAGTACGTTCCTGAAGATGATTTGCTGTCTGCACTTAAAGAACAGCAATCAACGATGCAAAGTTTTTTCAATGATGTTTCTCCTGTTAAAGAATCATTCCGCTATGCTGATGGAAAATGGATGCTGAAAGAAGTGGCGGGACATCTCTGTGACACGGAAAGAATTCTTTCTTATCGTGCGCTGCGCATTGCGCGGAATGACAAACTTCCTCTTCATGGTTTTGATGAGAATGAATATACTCTCAACGCGAATTACGGAACACGAAGTTTAAAAAACATTCTGGAAGAAATTATCGCTATCAGGCAGGTGACCATTTTGTTATTTCAAAATATGAACGAAGAAATGCTTGACAGAAACGGAACCGCCAACAACAGTGAAGTGTCTGTACGCGGACTTTTATTTTTTATTGTAGCTCATGCCCGCCATCACATGGGCGTGATTCAGGAAAGATATCTGAAATGAGTGAGCGTTAAAAAGTGAATTACTTTTTAACGCTCAATTCAGGTCAACTCCCAAACTGTCGAGCTCTTCAGTCGTTATGTCGGGAAAGAAATTTCCTTCCCTGATTTTTTGTGCTGCGAGGGAAGAAACTTTTTCAGCATCGGAAAATGTTTTGAATCCCTTTTGTCCCTGAACGGCTGGTATAGCCGGTTGAAATATTTTGAATGTTGTATCTCTTCCGTCCAATACATAAATTCTATATCCGAATCCACCTATTCCCGCGTCTGTGGTGGTATCATTTTTAACAATCATTGTACGAATATCAGGAGATGCATTACTAACCCGGGCGGTTGTCTTAGAAGTTTCAGTTTTTCCTTTCTCCTGCATACACCCAGCAAGCGAAATCACAAAGGACAGTAATAACGAAATTTTTTTTTTTGGAAGCATTGTCATTGCAGAGTAGCAAAGTAAAAAGTCGTCCCGAAAATTATCCGGACGACTTTTCGTTTAAAAATACTTTTAGAGTTTTACAACTTTAAGAACAGTGACATTATCTCCTGAAATTATTTCAACATGATAAACACCTTTGCTTAGAGTTTCAGCAACTTCAACGCTTCCGGTGAAATTAGTTTCGGAAATAATTAATCTGCCGGTTACATCATAAACGTTGAGGTGATATGTTTCACTTTCATTGAAGGCGTGAATGACAAATGAACTGTTGAATGGATTGGGATAGATAATAAAATTATCTTCTCCGTTCAAGGGATTATCAATCCGGTAATAGAGTGAACACGGTCCGACACAATCTCCGGGGTGCAGTGCAAGATGAGAGGGCACTGATTGGGGGGCAATGCAAATCGTTTGCGGGTTAGCCGGATTGCCCACCGGAACATGACAGAAAAGAATCTTCTGCAGTGTATGTCCGCATCGTATATCAATGACTTCAATCGTGATTTGCGATTCGGGAGTTGCAGGTGAAACACAGCCGGCAGAATCCCAAACTGTAACACTGTATGTTCCGGCTGCAGTAACAGTGATTGACTGTGTTGTCGCTCCTGTTGACCACAAGTAAGCAACAGCTCCTGTTGAATTAGCAGTGAGTGTTGCACTCTGTGGACCATAGCCGATGAAAATTGTGTTCGCATTGCAACTTCCGGCAAGTGATGATGTAACGGTTACATTGATGGTTGAATTTCCCAGCGTGACGACAACAACATTGGAAGATGCAGTGCATCCGTTTGCATCCGTAATAACAACATAATAACTGCCCGGAGAATTTGTAGTGTAATAAGAACCGGTTTCAGAAATAATCACCGCGCTGTTCTGATACCATACATACGAAGCTGCTGATGCAGAATTAGCAATCAGTGTAACCGTTGAGTTTCCACAAATGGTCAGCGGACCGGGAGGTGATAATGTCACTGTCGGCAACGGATAGACAGTAACAGTTTCAGATGTTGTTGCGCTGCATGAATTTACATCGGTTACTGTCACAGTGTATGTTCCGGAAGTGCTAATTGCAATACTTGCTGTGTTTGCTGAAGTTGACCATAGGTAACTTGTTCCTCCGCTCGCTGTTAGATTTACTGAACCGCCATCGCAAAAAGCGAGAGGTCCGTCAGGTGTGATTATTGGAGTTGGTAACGGATAAACTGTTACTATTTCAGATGTTGTAGCGCTGCATGTATTTGCATCTGTAACCGTCACAGTGTATGTTCCTGAAGTGTTCACCGGAATACTTGCTGTAGTCGCAGCAGTTGACCATAGATAACTTGTTCCTCCGTTCGCTGTGAGATTAACTGAACCGCCATCGCAAAATGCAAGCGGTCCGTCAGGTGTAATTATTGGAGTCGGCAACGGATTGACAACTACTGTAAAAGCAGAAGTTGCAGTACAACCCATTGCATCTGTTCCTGTCACAGAATACGTTGTAGTTACTG
>DATDOJ010000267.1:0-2716 GCA_035293345.1 Bacteroidia bacterium | reverse complement strand
AATCACGCTTTTAACTTCATTGCTCACAACAACGGTGGTTGTCATCTCGCTGCTTCTAAAATAAATTACCATTCAAATGACTAACGAACCGGAAATAAGAGCGGAAGGGGAAGAAATAAATCTCCGGAAAGTATTTTCGGGATTCATCGGCAGGTGGTATGTGTTTGCAATTTCACTTGCTGTATTTCTTGCAGGCGGATTTGTTTATATGAAAGTATCACTCCCTGTTTACCGGGCAGAAACAAGTATTCTTATTAAAGATAACAAGCTTGGCGCGCAAAACGATATCGAAGATTTTCTTAGCGGAGATGTGCTGAGCAGTTCAAGAAACCTCTCCACAGAAATCGGCATCATTCAATCGCAGACGGTTATGCTGCAGGCGGCTTCGGGACTCAATCTGAAGGTGAGTTATTTCGGAGAGGGGACATTTTCACGGATTCCGTTGTACAGAAATCTTCCTTTCCGGTTAGAGTTTACCAACATTCAACCTGATTTTTTCAGTGTGCCTTTCGTTGTGAAGTTAACAGGTGAAAAGACGTATGAGTTAAGCGTTGAGGTTGATAAGAAGAATGTCAGCGATTATTCTTATTCAGGAAAGCATCAATTCGGAGAAAAAATTTCCACTCCGTATTTTTCGCTGAGTTTGCTTAAGAACGATTCCACTGATGCGAAGGAAATATATAAGCGCTATGAATTCAGAATTCATTCTGATAACCAACTTGTGCAGCGAATAAAAAATAACCTGAAGGTTTTTCCGCTTAATAAGGACGCGACCATCATTGTTATTTCCTATACAGACAATATAAAGCAGCGCGCTAAAGATTTTCTGAATGCTCTTGCTGCGGAATACATAAACCGTGATATAAAAGATAAAGCGGCAGTCGCCACGCTCACGTTAAAGTTCATCGAGGAGCAGCTTGCCGATGTAAGCAAAGAACTTGGTTCCAATGAATCGGAGCTGCAGCAATACAAAGAGCATAACAAAACGGTTAACCTCAGTGAAGAGTCAAAGAATTATTTAGAGCGGCTCAACACGATTGATGTGGAAAGAATAAAAGCGGAAATGAATTTGCGTTCGCTCGATTATCTCTATGACTATGTTTCATCGAACAAGGATGTGGAGCAGCTTTCTCCTTCAAGCATCGGCACGCCCGACCCGGTGTTGATACAGCTCATCACGCAACTGCAAACGCTGCAGAGCCGCAAAAAAAATCTACAGTATGGTGCAAAAGAAAATTCTCCCGCGGTGAAAGTGATTGACGCCCAGATTTCCGAAACCAAATCCCTTCTCGTGGAGAACATTAAAAATATGCGTGAAGGGATTCGCGGAAATGTTCAGGAGCTTGGCAATGAATTAAAACAGTTTGAAGAAAGCATTAAACGGATTCCTTCTGTCGAACGCGAGCTGATTGGCTTGCAGAGAAAGTTCGATGTGAACCAGAATATTTTTCTTTACCTGCTTCAGAAAAAAGCGGAGACGAGCATAGCGCGCGCCACCGTTATTTCGGATAATAAAGTATTGGACGCAGCAAGCGTCAGCGACATCCCGGTGAAGCCGAGTTTAAAATTAGTGCTTATGATTTGCATTTTGCTCGCGCTGTTTCTTCCGGCTATCGGCATTCTGCTTCTCGACTTTATTCAAAACAAAATTTCCTCGCGCGATGAAATCGAACGGCTCACAAAAATTCCTGTGCTGGGAATTGTAGGTCACATGCGCGAAGCGGGAGCGCGGCTCGTGGTGCACAACAAGCCCAAGTCATCTATCTCCGAAGCGTTTCGTTCCATCCGCACCAACCTCGCTTTCTTCGGCATGAGCGAAAAGAATAATGTGATATTGATTACATCGTCCGTTGGGGGAGAGGGCAAATCATTCACCGCCATCAATCTCGCTTCCGTTCTTGCGCTGCAGAATAATAAAGTGGTGATTATTGCGCTCGACCTCCGCAAGTCCATGCTCTATGTTGATTTCGGAGTGGAAAATAAAAAAGGTGTCAGCACCTATCTTATCGGGCAATCTGCGCTCGATGAAATCATTCACAAGACAGAGGTCGCCAATCTCGATTTCATTTCTTCCGGTCCTGTTCCGCCAAACCCTGCCGAGCTGATTTCAAAAAGCGAATGCGGAATCCTCATCCATGCGCTGAAGGAGAAATATGATTACGTTATTGTTGACACACCGCCCATCGGCATTGTTTCCGATGCGTTGCTGCTGATGAAATATTCCAACCTGAACATCTTCATCCTCCGCCAGAATTATTCGCGCAGGGAAAACCTGAAACAAATCAACGAATATCACCGCAGCGGAGCAATCAGGCACGTGAGCATTCTTTTCAACGATGCCGGCAAAATGCACAACTATGGTTACGGCTACGGCTACTATGACGAAGAGCACAAGGGAAAAAAACTGCTCGCACGGATTTTCAACCGCAGGTAGAAATCCATCGGAGCGGATTGACACAAATTAATTTGACGATGTGTCAATTTGAAAATTTGAAAATGAAATAAAAATAATTTGGAGCCGACCATTTTCGCTCTCACTACCACTCGACCCGCTCTCGGCATCTCACGCTTAACCCGCCCCATGCCTCCATCGGGGCTATGCACGTAGCTTTCCGAATTCTAATTCACTTCAAAAAAAAATTCATTGTCTCAAATCCCCGAAGGGGTTCTGAACCCCTTCGGGGGTAGTTTTTATTAGCAAGGTCGTCCTGATTTT
>DATDOJ010000266.1:0-4616 GCA_035293345.1 Bacteroidia bacterium | reverse complement strand
AACATCAATCGAAGCGCCCCCCTCTCCTCCAGGAGAGGGGCTGGGGGTGAGGGCGCGAAGGCACAGCTCTCCCATCACATCCCAAACCTCAACGCTTTCTATTCTGCCTTCTGTGTTTTGAATTCTTATTTCGTTTGTTGTGGGATTAGGAAAAATTAAAATGTTGTTGTCGAAATTCTCTGCTTCATTAATCCCAACAAGAGAAGATAGTTTCGCTAAGAAAATATCATAGCTGCCGTTATTGGTAACCGTAGTGCTTCCGAAATTGAGAGAGTAGCTTCCAAAGTAGCCCGTTAAATAAACATCTCCGATTGCATTGCTGCTAATGCCCATGCCATAGTCATAATCCTGTCCGCCTATGCTCTTTGCCCAGAGTGCGTTGCCACTGGAATCATATTGTGCAACGAACACATCTAAAAAGCCCGCATTTGCATTGAGCACAGGAATGCCTCCGAAGTTGAGAAACGAGCTCGCAAAATAACCTGTAACAAAGGCATTACCATTTGCATCGGTGCAAATGCTGTTACTATAATCATAGTTGGTTCCACCTGGGCTTCTTCCCCACAGAGCATTGCCGCTGCTATCATATCTTGCTATAAAAATGCCATCGGTGCCTGCATTGGATAAAGTATCGTTTCCGAAACTAACCGAGTACCGAAAAAAACCTGTTATGTAAACATTACTTCCTGAAAATGTAGTAATGCCGGTGCCAACACTGAAGGAAAAAACATTTGGTCCGAGAGCGTTTTTTGCCCAAAGAATATTTCCGGAGGTATCATATTTTGCTACAAAAACACTCAGCCCGTTACCGGTTAAAGTATCGTTTCCGAAAACAGCTTGATATTGGTAACCCGTTAAATAAAAATGACCGCTTATATCGAAGCAAATGCCGATGCCAAAATCATAGGATGTTCCACCTTCGCTTTTCGCCCAGAGTAAATTACCGCCTGCATCGTATTTTGCTATAAAAATATCATAACCCCCTCTATTGATTAAAGTATCGCTTCCGAAGATTACTGGAGTGGAAGATACATACATACCGGTTATATATACATTGCTGTCCGTATCGGTGCAAATACCATAGCTCCGTTCCCAACTAACTTTGCTTCCCGCGCTTTTAGCCCAAAGAACATTACCGGCAGAGTCATATTTCGCTATAAAAATATCATCGTAGATTCCCGTACTATCCGAATGGGTTAAAGTGATTGTTCCGAACATAATGGAAGGGCTGCGGAAATACCCTGTTATATAAACATTCCCATTTACATCTGCAGCAATGCCATAGGCATAATCATCTCTTGTTCCACCTCCGCTTTCAGCCCAAAGAACATTACCGGTTGCATCATATTTAGCGATAAAAATATCAAGAGTTCCTGCAGTAACATTTTGTAAAGTGTAGCTTCCGAAAGTTATCGTGGAACCTTGAAAGGTTCCTGTTATATAAACATTACCATTTGCATCTGTGCATGTGGCATTGCTGTAATCATTACTTATACTGCCGCCACTTCTCGCCCAAAGCCAATTGGGCGCTTGCGCGAATGAAGGGATGCTGACATTCATCAGCATGACAATAATCAGGAGAGTCCAACTTCGCTGAAGCTTCGTTGGATAAATGATTTTGTTTTTCATGACAACATGATTTAAAAATGTTTTACAACACGATGGAATTCCTCGCTGCGCCCGGAATGACATGAACACGGGTGGAACAATTGCTGCGTCCCGATTTTTATCGGGACGCAATGCCTTCTCCCTTTCCGTTGTCATTCCGAACGAAGTGAGGAATCTCTTTTTTATTTCATCCTCCAAAGCTAAAACAAAAAAGGACTCCGTCAACTGACGGAGTCCTTCGGTATCATTTATTTTTTTCCCTCACCCCTCGTCCCGACAGGTCGGGACATTTCCCCTCTCCTCCAGGAGAGGGGACGTTCCGGCAAAGCCGGAACAGGGGTGAGGGAAAAAAGCAATCCATACCTTCGCTTCATGGACTACAGAAAAAATCTTTTCGGGGGAGCGCCTTCCATTAGTTTCGGCAAAGCAAAAACGAACCGGAAGAATATGACGGAAGCAGAAGCGCTTCTATGGAACTTTCTTCGCAACAAAAAACTTGATGGCAACAAATTCAGGCGGCAGCATCCTATGGGAAGATACATTGCCGACTTCTATTGTCATGAAAAGAAACTGGTGGTGGAAGTGGACGGGAATTATCATTCGAATCCCGATATAATAAAGTATGACCGGACGCGGACTTTTAATTTCAATCTCGATGATATTAAAGTCATCCGCTTTACCAACAAGGAAGTAATAGATAAACTGTCGTGGGTTTTGGAAGAGATAAGGAAGGAGTTGAAGCGGTGAAAGCCCTCACCCCTGATTAGTCCTGCGGACTAATCGTCCCCTCTCCTTGAGGAGAGGGGAGCAATTCCTCTTAAGCATCAATCGGGCGAAGCCCCTCTCCTTTGGAGAGGGGTAAGGGGTGAGGCATCACACAATAGCCGCACTCACAGTCGTGGAGAAGCCGCCAAATTTTCCCTGTGTGTTTTTGAAGCGGGCTTTGTACCATGCGTCTTTGCGCCTGTCAGCATCGGCAAATTCGGAATGGTAGGTGCCGCGTTTGGCTTCGCCCACATACTGGTATGCTTCGGGTGCAGGTGCCGCAGCATCGGCAGCGGTGATGGCGCGCCACACCTGTACTTCCTTGATGTTTTTGCCGCGCCCCGTGCCCGTGTGGTCGGGGTTGCTCACGCCAACGATGTGGGTGAGATGTTCGGTTTTTTTGATGACCACCAACGGGTCTGGTATGGGTTCATCACTTGCGGTGGGCGTGGTGTCTTCCAGCGGAGTGCCGCGTTTGACGTGGAAGGTTTCAAAATCGGCAAGCGTGGCGGGCGGCACTGCGGTGGTGGAAATTTTGTCGAGCAGGTGATGCTCCTTGTCGTAGTCCACGACATCTTTAATGAGCAGGTGCAGGTTGTTGGTGTCATCGGTGCTGCGCTTTTGCTTGTTGTTGTATTTGGTAAAGAGCGAGTCGGCATTAGTGCGGAAGTCCTTCCAGTCGGTGCTTTCGGTGGGCGTCCATCCCCAGTTGGCGAAACGCGGGGCGGGCGGAGTCAGGTCTAAACCGCGCTGGTAGTTGTCCGTGTCCTGCATGTAGGGAACGAAGTTTTTGATGTCGCGGGGGATGCGTGAGGTTTGTGGCATGGGGTTATGGATTTAGGATTTGGGATTCAGGATTCAGGATTTATTGGAGAATTTACATTTGCCGTTGAACATTGAATATTGGGCATTGAGTATTGAACATTTGTTATCGGCTGATATGCACTGGTCGTTGAGTATTGTGCATTATTCTCTGCGTAATGTTTATTGGTCTTTGGCTGCTGGGCATTGGTCTCCGGCTCATGTGCATTATGCGTTGCGTAATGTTCATCAGTCACCGGGGAATGTTCAGTTGGCGCTGCATAATGTCTATTACTCATTGCCTGTGGTGCATTACTTTCTTCTATGCCTTCATTCAAACAACTGCGGCAAACGTAAGCGGCAGAAAATTCCATGCGATGCACAGGTGTGCAAAAAAGATGCACAGGCGTTCTCTACTTTTCGGAAAACAAAACGAAAAGACATGAGCTACACGCGAAACAACCTTCTTGATTTAGAACTTCGTGAAGTGCTTTTTCTGCTGCTGGCACGAATGAGCATCACGTTCATCAAAACGAAAATGCACTGTTCGCCCAGGAAAATCAAATACTGTATTGCCCGCCTCATGTTCATCTTCTGCGGTGAAGGGCGGACAGACGCAGTGCTCATTTACCGTCTTGCCAAAAACGATTCCAAGCTGTGCCATGACCTGGCAGAGGAGTTCGGCAGCCGCTATCCCGACCTTGCCGACATTGTGGAGCGCCATGCCTCGGTGACTTTTGAGCAGAAGGAAAAGGACGGTGAAATCAAATGGTATATTCACAGGCAGTGAACGGATAATTTTGTTTTGTGGTTTTATGTGCGCACCTTTGAGGGAATATTTTTAAAACGGATTGAATGAAAAAAATAATTACGCTTTTGGTTGGGATTGTTTTTTGGGGGAGTGGGTTTTCGCAAAGCACTTTTCAGAACATGTATTTCAATAACTATCTGAGCAATGGGAAGTATCTTACACTCGGCACAGATGGAAATATCGTGATAGCAGGAGAATATATAACTCTCTCCATGAATTATTGGAATCTGTTCATCTATAAATTAAATAACACTGGCGACACATTATGGACTAAGCTAATAGGAGACACAACAGGTCAGGGTCCAGAAGATATACTCACCACAAGTGATGGAGGTTATTTTATCACTGGCATTACAAAAGGAAACACTCCGCTATTAGCAGATGTTCTCGCTTTGAAGTTAGATTCTTCCGGCAATGTTGTTTGGGTAAAATCAATTGGAGGTGTTGCTGCTGATGTAGGCTCAGGCGCTTGCACAACTTCTGACGGTGGATTTTGCATTGCGGGATCCTGCTCGGGTGCTACACCTGACGCCTATTTGGTGAGGTTAGATGGCAACGGTAATCTTCTTTGGGCAAAATCATACAGAGAATTGGGGAATTCATCCGAAACTTTCAGAGATGTACGTCAAAC
>DATDOJ010000265.1:0-6250 GCA_035293345.1 Bacteroidia bacterium | reverse complement strand
CTCCCCGATTTGCACCGCCTTGGGTTTGATATGAGCGAGTTCGGAAAAAATTCTTTTGTTCTGAACGGAACGCCACACGATGTGGAACAAGGGAGAGAGCACCAGGTGATTGAGCAGATGATTGAGCAATACAAAAACAATTCATCGCAGGTGAAGCTGAACGCGCGTGAAAATCTTGCGCGCTCCGTGGCAAAAAATCTCGCCATGCCCGCAGGAAAAATTCTCAGCCCGCGGGTGATGAAAGCGCTGGTCGAGGAGCTGTTCTCCTGTTCGATGCCTTATCAATCTCCCGAGGGAAAACCAACGCTTGTTCTCATTTCGGATGAAGAACTGGATGAGAAATTCAAAGTGTAGAATAAAAAATTATTTAGTTATTGGTTATTGTGTTATCAGTAAAAATTATATCGCACCCCACTTAATAACTTAATAACTTAATAACTTAATGACCCAATAACT
Source organism: Bacteroidia bacterium (assembly GCA_035293345.1). GTDB lineage: Bacteria > Bacteroidota > Bacteroidia > AKYH767-A > 2013-40CM-41-45 > 2013-40CM-41-45. The sequence continues at coordinate 5,794 of DATDOJ010000265.1, read as the reverse complement.
ATAACATGCCGCTCGAACAATACCGCCCCTCCCGCTTCAACCTGATGCCTCCTGTCACCAAGAACATCATCATCATTAATGTGATTTTGTTTTTTGCAACCTATATGTTACAGGGGCAAGGCATTGACCTGAATGATATACTGGGCTTGCATTATTTTCAATCCGAAAAATTTCATGTGTGGCAATTCATCACCTACATGTTCATGCACGGAAGTGTGATGCACATTTTCTTCAACATGTTTGCTGTGTGGATGTTCGGAGCCGCAGTGGAAAATATGTGGGGACCGAAACGCTTTCTTAATTATTATATTCTGACAGGACTTGGCGCTGCCGCAGCGCACTATGCCATTGTTTTTTACCAGTTGCAGCCGGCTATCGAACAGCTCAACAGCATGCTGGCGAATTCTTCTCTGAGTGAAAGTCAGCTGTACGAAGTAGCTGAACAAAAAACTGCCTTGCTTGACGGACCTGTGGTCATTGGCGCATCAGGCGCTGTGTTCGGGATTCTTGTTGCCTTCGGAATGTATTTTCCGAACACGCTTCTTTTCATTCTGCCGATTCCGTTTCCTATCAAAGCGAAGTATGCCGTTATCCTCTACGGATTGATTGAACTTTTTGCCGGTGTGGCAAATTTCACTGGTGACAATGTTGCCCACTTCGCCCATCTGGGCGGATTGATTTGCGGCTTCATCATCATCCAGTTCTGGAAACACAACGACCATAACCAGAATTAAATTTTATGGCAACTTCGTTTCGTGACGAATTGCGAAACACATTTCGCAGCGGTGACACACTGAACATTTTGCTGCTGCTGAATGTGGGTGTGTTTCTTGTCATCCGCATTATTGATGCTGTGCTCGGGCTTTTCATGGTCAGCTATTTCGGTTCGGAAACTCTCGTTAGTTATTTAGCTGTTCCCGCCTCGCCCGATAATCTGCTGTGGAAGCCCTGGACACTTATCACCTACCAGTTTTTGCATTACGATTTCCTGCATATCCTTTTCAACCTGCTGTGGCTTTTCTGGATGGGGAAAATTTTCGTTGAATATCTTGGCATGAAAAAATTACTGAGCGTTTATATCCTTGGCGGAATAGCCGGAGCCATTCTTTTCATTATTGCCTACAACTTGTTTCCACTGTTCGGCAGCACCGTTTCACAGGCGCAGGCGCTTGGCGCATCGGCAAGCGTGCTTGCGATAACTGTTGCCATCGCTGTGTTCGTCCCCGATTACACCATTCATCTTTTATTAATCGGACCTGTGCGTCTTAAATATCTTGCGCTTGTCACCATCCTGCTCGACATCATCAGTATCAGCGGTTCAAATGCCGGTGGACATATTGCCCATCTGGGCGGAGCAATCTTCGGGTTTGTTTACGCAAGCAATCTGAAAAAGGGAATAAACATCGCGCAGTGGTTTGAGACATTTGCTCAGTGGCTTAAAAGCTTGCCGGGTAAAAGAAAAATGAAAGTTGTAAAAAAGGCAAGACCACTGAGCGATGAGGATTTTCTGCACAACAAAAAAGTGACGCAGGAAAAGATTGATGATATCCTCGAAAAAATCAGCCGCTCCGGCTATGGCAGTTTGACCAGCGAGGAGCGTGACATGCTTTTTAATTTCAGCAACACCAAGAACAGTGACGTTAACTGAAACACATAACAAAAGGCGCATCGGCATCCGTAATTCATTCATGCTTGCAATGAATGCTCTGAGTATTTTTTTTCTGCTGCTGTCCTATGCTGCCGGTCACCTGAGCCCTGAGAAATTCTGGGTTCTCGCTTTGTTCGGTCTTGCCTATCCGCTGCTGCTGGCGATAAATGTTTTTTTTGTTTTGTGGTGGCTCTTTTTGCGCAGGATGTTTTTCCTCTTCCCGCTCCTTGCCATTGTTGCGGGCTATCCTGAACTTAAATCAACGTTTGCTTTTAACATTTCTTCTCCGGATGTTTCCGGTTCCGCCAACGTAAATAATACTTTAAAAGTCATGACGTTCAATTCGCGACTCTTCGACCTCTACAACTGGACGCACAACCTCGATACGCGTGAAAATATTTTTTATATGCTTCGCACTGAATCCCCCGACATCATTTGCCTCCAGGAATTTTTTCACTCTGAAAATGAACCCTTCCGCAACATAGATAAATTGGAAAAAGTACTGCGCGCAAAAAATTATCACGTTGATTATTCCACCACGTTGCGTAACAGGGACCACTGGGGCATTGCCACGTACAGTGTTTATCCCATCATCGGAAAAAAAACAATCCGCTTCGGAAAAAAAGGTGGCAACCTTTGCCTCGCTACTGATATTGTTGCGGGAAAGGACACACTGCGTATTTTCAATGTACACCTCGAATCCATCCGTTTTAAATCGGAAGATTACAAGTTCGTTGAAAATTTCGGAACCGATAAAGAGTCACAGGAGATGGAAAAATCAAAACGCATCATCGGCAAACTGAAAATCGCTTTCGGGCGCAGGGCGCGCCAGGCGGATATTCTGAAAAAGGAAATTGAACGCTCTCCCTATAAAGTTATTGTATGCGGTGACTTTAACGACACGCCTACATCCTACGCCTACCGGACTATTTCCCGAAATCTAAAAGATACATTCATCGAAAGCGAAACCGGCATGTCACAGACCTATGCCGGTGCGTTTCCTTCTTTCCGTATTGATTACATCCTGCATGACAAAAACTTTTCCTCTTTCGGTTATGAGGTGATTCAGGAAAATTTTTCCGACCATTACCCGGTGAAGTGCCTGATAGTATTGAATAATTAAGTTCAACTATTTTTTGCCGGTACAATTACGAGCACCGTTTTTGTTTTACCCGTCACCCTGAATCGCTCATCAATTCTGAAAGAAGGAAGGCAGGTGATTTTATCTTCACTTAGGCAGACGAGCACATTTTTCTTTTCGCTCATCGGAACTTTCATGTCAACCAGAAAATCGCTGACCTTTTTGCCGGTCTTCATGCCTAATGGCTGAAAGCGATCACCCGGCTTCCATCTGCGGAGCGTCAATGGAAATTTAATCTTATCGAAATCAAGGCAGGAAATTTCTGAGCTGCGCGGAACGCTGAACTTCTTTGCATCCTCGGTCGAAAAAAAAAATACTCTTTCCTGAAAAATAATCTTAGCCGGAGCGCTGCCGACACATACTGTTACCCCGGAACTGCTTTCAGTCAGCGGAGTGATAATGAAGTATTTTCTGTCACGCGTCAGGCAATGTGTGGAGGAATAAAATTGTTTACCGGAAATGGAATCTGCCGCTTCAAAAATACTGACAACATCAGAAGAAGAAAACCCGAATGGCTTCAGGAGTTCAAACAACACCGCTTCTCCATAATCAAAAGAAGCAACTGCCTGAATCGGAATCATCGTCTTGTCCTTCTTTGTTGTAACATTTGTTTTGCTGAAAGCATCAACAAAATCAAGCAGCAGTTTTTCCGCACCCCGCATCCTGAGCGATGATTCATAAAAAGAATTTTCGGCTGAAGGATTAATCTGCTTCAGAGCCGGAACAATTTTTTTTCGAATGAGATTCCGCTGATATTTCTCAGACGCATTGGAAGAATCAACACGAAAAGAAATTTTGTTTTCCAATGCAAACTTTTCAATTTCATCACGGGCGGCAAACAAAAGCGGGCGGATAATTTTCCCGCGCTTCGGCAGAATGCCATGCAAGCCGCTGATGCCTGTGCCGCGCGTAAGATTCAGCAACATCGTCTCCATCACATCGCTTTGGTGATGGGCGGTGGCGATAAAAGAATAATTATTTCCTGTTCTCACTTCCTCAAAAAAAGAATAGCGCAGTTCGCGTGCTGCCATCTGGATGGAGATTTTTCTTTCATCTGCATATTGCTCTGTCAGAAAACTTTTTGAATGAACCGGAACATTATATTTCTCTGCAAGCTTGCCGACAAACTTTTCATCGTCATCCGACTCTTTTCCACGCATTTTGAAATTGCAATGTGCGATTCCAAATTTCAGTCCTGATTGGTGAAACAATTCACACATCACCACTGAATCCACTCCCCCGCTCACCGCAAGCAGAATTTTTTCAAAAGGAGAAAATAATTTTTCCTTCCTGATGAATTGAAGAAACTGCTCACGCATGAACAAAAGGTTTCTTTGTCGGCTTTGCATCATCGGAAAAGATTTTGAAAAACGCTGATGCCTTCAACAAACATTCTTCATATTCCATTTCGGGGTTGCTCCTTGCAGTGATTGCACTGCCGGCAATGAATGAAAGATAATTACTGCCCGCATTATACAGCATGGAACGAATTACAACATTAAAATCAAAGTCGCCATCGGGAGTGATATAGCCAACTGAGCCGGAGAAAAGTCCGCGCTTTGTTTTTTCGTACTGCTCAATCAACTGCAGGGCGCGGATTTTTGGAGCGCCTGTCATGGAGCCCATAGGGAAGGCGGAACGAATCACATCCGTCCAGTGAACATCGTTTCGCATTTCGGAAGTCACCGTTGAAATCATCTGGTGCAAATGCGGGAAAGAATAAATTCCGAAAAGTTCTTCGACTTTTACCGAACCCTTTCTTGCAGTGTGTGACAGGTCGTTTCTTACAAGGTCAACAATCATTACATTTTCCGCGCGTTCTTTTTCATCGTTAAGTAATTTTTCTTTCAGCAAAGAATCTTCCGCTTCGGTTTTACCGCGGATAATGGTTCCCTTAACCGGCTGGGAAATAATATTGATTCCTGATTTTTTCAAAAATCTTTCCGGACTCGCGCAGAGCAGGTATTTATCGTCACAGCGATAGAAGCAGGAAAAAGGCATCGGGGAAAAATCATTCAGACGCAAATATATTTCAGCAGAATTTATGTGCGCATCATCGGAATAAAACTCCTGGCAGCAGTTGAGTTCATAGACATCTCCGCGTTGAATGTGAGCGAGAATATTTTTCACATTCTCCAGATAATCATCATGGCTTACCCTCTGCTTAATTTCAAATTGAACTTCAGGAAAATCTTTTTCGTCAATAACATTTACTCCTGAATTAATCTTGTCAAATAACCTGTCTGCACTTTTCTCATCATCGTGGCGCGGGTCGAAATAAATTTCGCAATTATCTCCGCGCACAGCAATCACGTATTGAGGGCGGAAGAAATGAATGGAAGGAAAACCGAGCCCGTCAAAGTTTGATGAACTCAGCTTTGCTGTTTCGTTTTTCAAATCATAGCCGAAGAAGCCGAACAGCCAGTCGCGGTGAGCATCATGAAATGCACGGAGCGAATGAAATGAATCACGCTCCGGCTTCAACACATCAATGCTTCCGGTTCCGGCAAGTAAATCGTAGCCGGAATATTTATCGCGGGATGGATAGAACGAACGGTTGCTGTTGAGCAGACAGAAATTATTTGAACGGCTTCCGTATGCGGTGAGATGGCGAAGAAAACTTTTCGCATCATGAACCGGAAAACTTTTTACCTGGCGAATCATGAAGGCGAAGTTAAAAGTTACACGTTATACGTTACAAGGTATATGTTGTACGACAACCGGGGAGATTCAATTCGTGTCGCTTTATATCCAACTATAAAGCCGTATAACTTATACCATATAACTGATAACCCTTTCCTATTTCACCTTTCCTACGTAGCTCCAGTCGCGCGTGTCAATCTTAATGACTTCCCCGATGTTGACAAAAAGCGGAACGTTCACTATGGCTCCGGTTTCCACGGTTGCTTTTTTAAGTGTGTTGGTGGCGGTGTCGCCCCGAAGACCGGGTTCGGTGTAGGTTACTGACAGCTCAATAAAGTTGGGCGGCTCGGCAGCAATCGCCT
>DATDOJ010000264.1:0-35925 GCA_035293345.1 Bacteroidia bacterium | reverse complement strand
CTGTAATACTTCTGCACTTCCGGTGTTTCAATCAGCGCCACAAGGGTTTTCATTTTTTTCCGGTCATACGTGCTCATGTGCTCATACTTCGGTGAATTTTTTTTCTGCTCTTCATACTGGCGGTTTTGTTCTGCAAAATATGCTTCGCGTTTCTGCTTGTCCTGTTTCAGCTCCATACGTTTGGTGCGGTTCAGATGAGGAGTAACGGTTTTCAGTTGTTCCTCCGTCAGCGTTTTCGGAAAAATGTGTTCCAGCCAGATGTCGTGTAAATCACATTCCATGTCTACGCGCGTGGTCGGCAACTTCAGCAACTCGTCTGTGCCGAAGCGCCTGTCATAAAACATGAACCATACGGGGATGTATTCTTCATCCCCGAAGTCCTCCAGCGCGGTTGACTTATGCTGATGATAAAAATGCAGCGCAAGATTAGTGCCCGGGTCATCGTAGTCCTTTTCAGGATTTTCTTTTTTGTAGTCGAGAAAAGCAATGTAGCAATTCACTTCCTCTTCCGTGATGGGCTTAATGGCTGTGCCTAGTTCAGGTTTTTTTTCCAGCCGGTGGAAATTATGCGATGTTTCGACTCCGGGCAAATCCATTTCCCCCGCCACCCACCGGCATTTCAGGTCAAAAAGTTTTTTGACATAAATTTCTTTCAGCGCATTAACGGCATTGTTGCGATAGATGCTGCGCTCATGCATTTTATTCTTCGCAACCGAATCGCTGTATGAATACCAGAATGCTTTTTGCTGCGCGTAAGAAGTTATGAATGATTCCACAGAGCTCTGATTGTAGCCCTTGAAAAAATTCACAAACCGTTCTTCGGTTTGCAGCGCCTTTTTCGTGTCGTTAAAAATTTTCAGCGACCGCTCCGACTTTTCGATTTCGTCACGGAGAGATTTTTCCGTGTGGTCGTTTCGCATAGCTTGTTTTCATTTGCTGTCAACTAATTGTTTTGGAATACAAAGGTAATTTTTAGCGAATAAAAAGCATTGTAATTTCCATTGCGGTTTTTCACCGGGGGTCCTGATAATCCCGCGGTTCAAACCCGCATGAATTGCATCTGGTCTGCCCGCCAGGAATAAACCCTCGACAATCGGGGAATAAAGCAATGCACGTGAAGCATTCTTTCCGACAGCCGCGGCAACACTTTCGGCAGTTGATGAATTGATGCTGACAAGCGCGGAATCAATATCGGCAGCCGTGGAATTACATCGTACAGGCGTGGAATCGCTGTCTACAGCCGTGGAATGACATCGTACAAGCGCGAAATCGCTGCTGACACACGTGGAATGAACATTGACATAAGCGGAATTACTCCCCGTAGTTGCGTTTCTGACTATGACAGCTTTTGCAGCATTTTAGAAATAAAAGTAATCTATTCTTACATGTGAATAAATGCAGAATAAGGCGAACTTTTGAAGTTTCTTATTAGTATAAGTTTACCCGACAGCAGAGCGGGTAACTTCATAAATGAAATTTCTCACGGTATTTCTTTTTTTAATCTGTACGGTAGCAGCGGTCCGGGCACAGGACGATTGCGCTAATGCAACCGCGCTTTGCGGAGGCAGTTCGGTTTCTTCCACAACGATAGGGGCAACAACGGTTGCCAGTGACCCTGCGCTTCCATGCGGTGACGGAGTTGTTCAGCGAAGCATGTGGTTTACCATTCTTGGCATCAACAACGGAACAGCGATTATCACACTTACTAACATTGACAGTGCCGCAGGTCTAAGCATCTCGGCTTATACAGGAAGCTGCGGCTCGCTCGTTCCCATTGCCGGTGCATGCGATACCGGATTTGGTCCTGCCGGTTCGGCAACCATTTCTTTTGCCACTACACCGGGCACGGTCTATTACATCATGGTTGACGGAGAAGCAGGCAATCCGGAACAGTTCACCATCACCGCCACAACTCCCGATGACGGCATCATTGCCCGCCCGTCAACCAGTTTCAATGCTAACCCTATTGTTGCCTGCGTGCCGGCATGCATCACACTGCAGAACACCACCATTCCTCATGGCACACCGGTAACCTACAGTTGGCGGTTGTGCACAACATGTCCTTATCTTCCTGCTTCGGGAGCCGATACGACAGTTTGCTACGACTCTATAGGCACCTATGAAATTTCGCTGCGTGCCTCCAATGCCTGCGGCACTACAATTTTTACACAGGAAATTACGATACAGGATTTGTTTCCTGCGATTAACTATTCACCTGTGACCACATGCGTAGGGCAGCCCGTTTCTTTCACCGGGAGCGCCAGTGTTCTGCCCGACCCGCCTTTCACCAATCCGAATATCGTGAACTGGTCTTGGGATTTCGGTGACCCGCTATCGGGACCGTCCAATACTTCCAACCTGCAAAATCCTACACACATCTTTGTAGGTATTCCTCCATTCACCGTGACGCTCATCGTTGACGGAGCATGCGGACCGGATACAACTACCATCGTTGTCAATCTTCTTCCTCCTCCTGTTGTAACTGCCGCTTCACCATCGCCTGTTTGCCAGGGCACTGCCGTGTCATTAACATCAACCGACAGCAATGCAACAGCTCCTGTTTCATATCAGTGGTCGGGTCCGGGAACTATTGCATGCCCCACATGTCAGAACACGAGTGTTTCAGGATTGCCGCCCGGTGGTCCTTATGTATTCACCATCACTATCACCGATGCGAACGGCTGTACTGCCACGGATACAACTTCAGTTGTGATTACTCCTCTGCCAATTGCCAATGCGGGAAATGATACCACTGTTTGCAGGTATTCTTCGGTGCAACTAAACGGAAGCGCATCGAGCGGTACTCCGCCTTACACCTATGCATGGACTCCCGGAACTGGATTAAGTGATTCGACAATTGCAAATCCGACAACTATAGTTTCTGCAAATGTCACTTACTGTCTGGTGGTCACCGATTCACTCGGCTGTGTTTCAACTCCCGATTGTGTTGACTTAAACGTGTTCCCTCCGCCAACACTTAACTCACCGCCTTCGGTGTTGTGTGCAACTGACCCTAATCCACTCACATCAACATTCACGGTGACGGGTGCGGGTGCAGGTTCCACTTATGAGTGGTACCTGTCGGCTGATTATTCATACATCACTTCTTCTAACGTTGACTCATCGTCTGTTACCGCAACATATCCTTCTGGAGTTCCCGCCACATACAACTTCACGGTTATTGTCACAGACGGAGTAACAGGATGCGTGGATACGCTTTCAACATCCTTCACCATCCAGCCGGGTTTGACGATGGGAATAAACGGACCGTTCACCATTTGTGCGGGGCAATCCGTTACCATCACAGCCACAGGCGCGACAACTTATGCATGGACGGCAAGTCCGGCTTATGCGTTTGCCGATTCAACTCTTGCTTCTCAGAATGTCTCTCCGACAGCGACAACAACATTTACTGTATTAGGAACAACAGGAACATGTACGCAGCAGCTAACCGCAACGGTGAATGTCAACCCGCTTCCTGTTGCAGTGGCATCGCCCATTCCTCCTTTCTGCGGATGCGACACGGTTTCGCTGAATGGCACCGGCAGCACACCGGGAATGGTTTATCTCTGGACGAGCGCGGGAGGAAATCCGATTGGTTCGCCATCGTCATTAGTTACATCTGCTATCATCTGCACGAGTGATGTGTTTACTCTTGTCGTGACGGATACATCCACAGGATGTTCGGACAGCGTTTCGGTTTCCGCCAATGCCACTACTAATCCTGCGGCAGTTGCTTCCGTGCTTCCGAATATTATTTGTGACGGTGTTGCTACAGTGGTCACTCTTGACGGAACAGGCAGCGACACCAACCCGGGAACAACATATCTATGGACTTCAGCGCCACCTGTTCCGATAGCAAATGACACATTATTAATTACAACGGCAACGGTAACCACAACCACAGTGTTTACTCTTACTGTTGCTGCTGCATCAGGATGCGATTCAACCGTTACTGCCACGGTGAATGTTTATCCCCCGCCAACACTCACAGGAAATCCGGGAGCGCTTTGTACGACCGACCCGCTGCTGCAGGCGATACTCACAATTACAGGAGCGGGTGCCGGCTCGACATACGAGTGGTATTTGTCTCCTGATTATATTTATATCACATCATCTAATTTGGATTCATCATCCGTCACAACAACGTATCCACCGGTAGTCGGCAATTATACGTTCATAGTCATTGTTACAGACGGAGTAACAGGATGCGTTGATACTCTTTCAACAACGATTCCGATTGTAGCAGGTGTGGTTTTGACAACCAGCGGCAACCAGACGATTTGCGAAGGAGATGCACTGACATTAACGGCAAACGGTGCGCTGTCATACCAATGGAGTAACGGTGATACAACTTCATCCACTGTTGTAAGTCCTCCGTTGCCTGCATCAGGTTCACCGTATCAGTTCATCGTTATCGGAACAACAGGAAGCTGCAGCGATACAGACACCGTTGTTGTAACAGTAAATCCTGTTCCTGTCACATCATCCATTAATGGCGCAGCAAGTGTTTGTGAAAATGTTCTCGGGCAGATGTACACCACATCGGGAAGTGCGGGTTCAACATTCACATGGACAGTAACAGGCGGAACCATCGCAAGCGGTCAGGGCAACGACACCATCTTTGTTGACTGGGGCAGCGCAGGCGGAGGAACGGTTACTGTTGTCGAGACAAATTCTTTCGGATGCGCAGGAGCACCGGTAGTGCTGAATGTTACCATCAATCCTTTACCGAACACATCGGTCATCACAGGACCGGACACCGTCTGCGCGGGAAGCAGCGCCAATTATTCCGTGACCAATGTTGCCGGTTCAACGTATGCATGGACGGTGATAGGGGGGCTTCCTCTCACAGGAACGGGAAGCAACATCAACGTCACCTGGGGCGCTCCGGGAAGCGGAACAATTACTGTTGTCGAAACAAATGCTGTGGGTTGTTCTGATACTGCTGTAATATTAAATGTAGTCATTAACCCTGTTCCCATAACACCACCGATAACAGGACCCACGCTTGTGTGCGAAGGAACACTCGGAAGTGTTTACTCCGTTCCTCCGACTGCCGGTTCAACATACAACTGGTCTGTTGCCGGAAACGGAAACATAACTTTCGGACAGGGAACAAACTCTGTGACGATTGACTGGGGACTTCCCGGAACGGCAACCATCACTGTTGTTGAAGTGAATTCATCCGGATGCCCCGGTGCTCCGCAAACTTTAACAGTAACAATTAACGGAACGCCAACGGCAAGCGCCACTGCGGTTCAGGATACGGTTTGCCTTGGCGGAAATGTTCAGTTGAACGGGACAGCAACTAACGGAACCATTCTCTGGACAACATCAGGCAACGGAACATTCAGTAATCCAACTTCAGCATCTCCGACATACACAACCGGAAGTGCAGACGTACCGTTCGTCACATTGACCATGACGGTGAGCAATCCTCCCTGTCCTGATGCAATCGCAACGGTTCAGATAACAGTTATTCCTCTTCCTGTAACTTCTGTAATCAGCGGACCCGACACCGTATGCGAAGGCAGCAGCGCAGTGTATTCCGTAACCAATAATGCCGGTTCTGTTTATTCATGGACTGTGACAGGTGGAACAATTGCAAGCGGCAATGGGTCGAATCAAATTACGGTGAACTGGGGAGCAGCAGGCAGCGGAACTGTTTCCGTCACCGAATATAATTTCTTCGGATGTATGGGAAGCACGTCAATCTTAAATGTCACTATCAATCCTTCTCCTGTTGCAATAACAATTGCGGGAACCGATACGCTTTGCCAGAATGAATTCGGTCAATACATAGCATCTCCTGCAACTGCGGGAAGTATATATACATGGGTTGTCTCAAGCGGAGTTCCCGGTGCGCAGGGAAATGACACAATGGATATTCAATGGACAACTCCCGGAAATCAAACCGTGATTGTCACCGAGATGAATGCATTCGGATGTATTGGAGTTTCCGACACATTCAATGTGGTGGTGCATCCTCTTCCTGCTCCTCTTATATTGACCGGTCCGGACACGGTCTGCGAATATGATGTCTCTGTCTATTATGTGGGCAACACACCCGGCTCAACATACAACTGGATTGTTACGGGAGGGTTGTTCACGCAAAACGGAGACACCATCACGGTGACCTGGGGATTCGGTAGCGGTGGAAGCATCACCGTTTCGGAAACAGATTCTTTCGGCTGCACGGGAAGTGCTTTAATCACAAACATCGTCATTAACCCTCGCCCGAATACAACGTTAAGCGGTGGAAGCACGCTTGTTTGCGAAGGCGACACGGGAGTTACGTATGGCGTCAATCCCACAGCGGGTTCTTATTATCTCTGGACAATTAATAACGGAACAATCACGAGTCCGAATGACAGTTCGAACAGCGTGACTGTAACGTGGGGCGCTCCGCCTTCCGGCTCATTGACCATCGTGGAGGTTTCGGCAAATGGATGCACCGGCTTGCCGGTATCATACAACGTTTTCATTAACCCGAAACCTGTTGCAACAGCTACGCCAACCGATACTGTCATCTGCGTAAGTCAACCGATACAATTGTACGGTGATGCATCAACGGCAAATCTTTCCTGGTTCACTTCAGGCAGCGGCATATTCAGCGACCTGAATAATGACACAACCATTTACACGCCCTCGCCTGCGGACACGGGCATAATCATTCTCTACATGGTTGTTGCCAATGCTCCCTGTCCCAACGACACAGCGTTTGTCACACTCACCATAGTTCCTCTCCCCATAGTGACAATAACTTCCGATACAACGATTTGCTTTGGCGACAGCGCCACATTAACGGCAGCCGGTGGTGTTACCTATCTATGGACACCGGGCAATGACACCACATCATCCATTATTGTTTCTCCCGCGCTAACCACAATATACTTTGTTACCGTAACGAATGCCACCGGATGTTCAGCTTCTGACAGCGTCAGAGTATTTGTAAATCCGTGGGGCGTTGCCATTGCCGGAAACGACACTGCCATCTGCAATATAGATTCATTAGTGCTTAACGGAATAACACAGAATGCAGGAGGAGGAATATGGACAACTCTTGGTGACGGAACATTTATCCCTAACGCGCAAACACTCAATGCCACATATATCCCCGGTGCTGCTGACATTGCAGCAGGAACGGTAACGCTTATTCTCACAACCACAGGAAACATCTGCACCAACCAAAGCGACACTATTATTGTTGCAGTGAACTCCTTCCTCAGTGTATATGCAGGACCTGACCAAACCGTGAACCGCGGTGCAACAGCAACGATTGCCGGAACGGTGACAGGGGCAGGTGGCGGCTGGTGGACAACCACCGGCTCGGGAACATTCACTCCCGATTCCTTCTCGCTCAATGCTGTCTATCATCCGAGCCAAACGGATTACAACAGCGGCTTCATTTATCTTGTGCTTCACTCCGCCAATGCCTGCAATGCAGCAACGGACACGCTCATTCTTTTATTCCCCGACTTTGTCATCCCGAACGTGTTCACTCCCAGACCCAACTCTCCCGGCTACAACGACTATTTTGTGATTGAGGGATTGCCCGCAAACTCCGCTCTCGAAATATTTAACCGCTGGGGAATGCTTGTGTTTAAAGCGGACAAATACCTGAACAACTGGGATGCTGCCGAAGTGAATGACGACACTTATTATTATATCCTCAACACGCCCGACAAGAAATCATATCACGGTTTTGTGAGAGTGATTAAGAAAGAATAGGTTCGGGTTAAATTTTATTTCGCGGGAATATATTTTTGCATAGCCCGCTGACGATTTCTGAAATCGTCAGCGGGCTTGTTGTTTAAATTTTTATCATCACCAAAAAACTCTTACATTTGATTCCTCAATTCGTTTTCTTTTTTTGAACAACACAAAAACTTTCTGCCATGGATGCTCCCGATATATCCGCTTTGCAAAATGAAATTGTACAGTTACGCAAGATTATATCCGTACTGCTGGAACAAATTGATATGCTTAAGTTGAATAATACCCGTGCCGGAAATCAAACAGGGGGAAATAATCCTGTTTCTTCCAATCCATCGCAGGAGAGTGGGATAATTCAACTGTATCCATCCAATCCTCAAAAGGAAATCGGGACAAATGAGTTGATTTCATCCACTCTGCAAAAGGAAAGCGGAATGAATGAGTTCATTTCATCCGATTCCAAAAAGGAAAAGGGAATGAATGAGTCCATTTCGCCCACTCCCAAAAAGGAAAGTGGAATGAACGAACCCATTTTATCCCCTTCTCAAAAGGAGAGTGGAACGAATGAAGTGGTTTCGTCCGATTCCTTATCAACAATTCCACATAATGAAAATATTCTTCCCGCTTCGGAAAAGGAAACTGCATCGAAGCAATCGGTTCATCTTGCTCTTGAGCAAACCATGGGAGCAAATGAACCCGTTTCTTCCCTTCCCCAAACGATAAATTCATCAGACCAAAATATTTATATGCTTGCGGCAGTGCTTGAGAAGCAAATATTCCAGCGCTCGCGCGATTCGGCACGCGAGGGGGCAGCGCGGCTGCTGATTCATTTCTATAACAAAGGCAGCGGCAGGTATGAAGAGTTGCAAAAGCTCACCGGCTATTCGAGCGGGGGATTGGGAAAGCTCATGATACTCATGCGCAGAAAAGGATTGATGCAGCGAAGTGCGTTTCAGCAGTTTGTGCCGAGCGCGCGCGCATTGCAGCTTATGCAACTGGCAAAACTGAAAGCGGCAGGGGAGTGATTTTATTTCTTTCTCTTCAGGCGGCTGAAAGAGGAAAGTATGAGAAAAGAAATTTACCCGAAGCAACTCTTGCAGCCGGCATAAAAAAACATTAGCGGCAGCAAGCGCCTGCTGATTGTAATCCGGAAAAGGATGACGGGTTACTGACTGAGTATCTTCGCGTCAGGATAACGGTCTTTCCACAACTTAAGCGATGACATGTGAGGAAGCGTGATGACAGTGCGCGCATCAAGCTGCACTCTGATTTTAGCTTTGGGAGTCGGCTGGGTAAGAATAAGCGCGCCTCTTCTTCTTCTGCGTGTCGGCTTTCTGGTATCTCTTTTATTCATGTTTCAAATGTAAACTAATATGAACGCCATCCAACAACTTTCTCATTTATTTTTCCATGACTTCATTTTGTTTTCAGACAATGGGCGGATTGTAAGAAAATTTGTTCCCTATTGAGCAGGAAACCGTGCGTAATAGTTTTCTACATTTGGGAAAACAATTAATCAGCCGCGATGAAAAAAATTACATTCTTATTTCTTGCTTCTATATGTAATTGTTTTCTTTCACATTCGCAGCAATGCAGGGTGCTTCATTACACTGAAACGTCAGGGTTCGACCATCAGACACGCAATGCATCGTTTGCCATGTTTCAACAGATGGGCGCCCAGTATGGATTTACTGTGGATGATGACAGCACAGGACAATCTTTTAATTCACTCAGCAATCTTCAGCAATATGATGCGGTAATTTTTTCCAACACTTCGGGAGATAATATTCTCGATGTTGTTCAGAAACAAAACTGCGAGCAGTATATAAATGATGGTGGAGCATTCATAGGTATTCACGCTGCAAGTGATACCTATCGCCATTCAACAGCCAACGGAACAAACACGGGAGGATGGGACTGGTATGCCGAAACACTTGGTGCAAGCGTTCAGCAAAATCCTAATCATGTGAACGGAACTCCTGTTTACCGGATTGATGCAATAGCAACACATCAGTTGCTTAACTACATTCCTAATCCGTGGTACAAAGCCGAAGAATATTATTATTGGGAAAGCGGATATTTCGATTCAACAAATATTGCTCTTCAAAAGGTGGAACAAACCATCGGTCCCAATAACATAGTGAACAGTTATGATTCTGCGCGAGCAGTAACGTGGTACAAAATTCTTCCGGGTGGCGGCAGGTCATTTTATACATCGCTTGGACACGATGTAAGTAATTATACGAGCGATACTTCTTTTTACAGATTATTATCTAACGCGTTGCTTTGGTCTTGTGACAGCACTTCGGGAATTAACATTTTGCCTCGGGATGAAGCAATTTCAATTTATCCGAATCCGGTAAAAAACAAATTGGCAATAGGCAATAAGCAACGACCAATCGTGCGTGTTGAAATTATTGACTTGCTCGGACAAAAAATTTATAGCGCGAAGCCGGAAACCAGAAGTCAGAAGTCAACAATCATTGACGTATCTCATTTAGCCAGCGGAATTTATTTCATCAGATTAAGCGATGGAAAAAATATGCAGCAGGCGAAGTTTGTGAAACAATAATTCTCAGTGATACTTTTCGCGGATGTGCCTGCGGAAATTTTCAGGCGTTTCGTCAGCATGTGATTTGAAAAACTTTACAAAGTAAGACGGGTCATCATAACCGAGTGCGTAGGCAATTTCTTTCACGCTTTTTTCTGAACGATACAGAAGTCGCTTCGCTTCAAGGATAATCCGCTCATGGATAATTTCACTTGCAGTTCTGCCGGTGTCGTGATGAACGGTGTCATTCAGGTGACCGGAAGAAATGTTAAGCATGCCCGCATATTCATTCACCGATTTAATTTTCATGAAATTATTTTCCACCTCCAGCTTGAATTTGCGCGTAAGCTCTGAGCGCTGAGGCATAATTTTTCCGGAAACATTCTGCGGCTTATAGAGTCGTTTTGCAGCGATAAGTAAAATAGTGAGGTACGCTGACAGCACATTTGCCTTGTCTTCACCCGAAGAAAAATATTCTGAATTAATCTTCTCAATTACTTCCATTATAATTTTTTTCTCTCCTGCTTTGAGCCGAATGATTGGCGCTGCATAGGGATTATTGAAAAACGGAAAGCTGTCAATGAACTCTATTCCTGCAGTTTCTTCGTAGCAAAAATCTTTTGAGAAAGATATCACATAGCCGCTCACATGCTTATCCCGCCTGAGCAGATGAACCTGTTCAGGCGAAATAAAATGCAGCGAGTTCTTATGTATTGGAAAGGAGTTGAAATCAATTTCGTGGCTGCCACCGCTTTCGTTGAAAAATAAAATCTCATAATAATTATGCCTGTGCGGCAGCGTGGCATCGTAAGGATTATATGCTTCCTCCAGCTTGCAGAATTCAAAACCCAATGCATCGCCAAGGGTTTTGTACAAATCATAAGATGGGATTATTTTTTCTTTTGCCATGGCTTCGACTGACCACGAAAGTACGAATACAAAAAGCGATAAATGAAAATTCAGAGAAGCAATCCGTGAAAGTTACCATGCAATCCGTTAATTTGGCATTGATGAAAGAAAGAGGATGATATAATCTTGCAAAATAATTTTCCACTCATGAAACTAACTACAATCACTGCAACTTTATCAATTCTGTTTTCCACACTTCAAGTAAGCGGACAGTGGAATCAATCAGCATTTACAACCGGAGGAGCGGCTGTTGACTACCCGGCTGCCAATGCCGCATACATGTGCGGATACCAGGCAGTTTATAAAAGCACTGATGGCGGTATTTCATGGAATGAAGTTCTTAACATGGGGCCCTTTGCACAATTTACGGACGTTGATTTTGTAAATGCCGATACCGGGTTTGTAAGTTTGTATGGATGGATTCACAGGACTTTCGATGGCGGAACAACCTGGACATCCGTCAGTGGCAACGCGGGAGAGAGAATTAAATTTACAGGGGAAAAACTTTTCTGCTCTTACGCCAGCAACGACACGACCTACATTATTCGTTCCGATGATTATGGTTCAAGCTGGACAATTCTGTTTCAGCATTATGAACCCGGAGCATTGGTTTATCTGTTTTCGTTCATTGACTCGCTGAACGCACGCATCATAAATCCCAATGACCTTGCGCACGTTTACAAAACCAATGATGGCTGCGTTTCTTTCGATACATTAAACATTACAAACGGACCACTGGTGCTGCAGGCAAAGTATGATTTCAAAGACCTGCAGTATGGGTACCTGTATGGCACCGAAGGCAGCATGTCGCATCCGACAAGAACCTGGAACACCGGAACGTTTTATTTCCCAATTGACTTAGACGGCTTTGGAGTGTTGCCAGTCTTCGATTTGGATTTCAATACCTCTTATGTTTATGCCAGCAGTTTATATGGAAAAATTTTTTACTCACAGGATTTCGGGAATACCTGGACTGAGCAAATAACTCCCGCAAATGAACCTATAAGTTCCATTTCGTTCCTTAATTACAACCAGGGAATAGCTGTGAGTGACATGAAAGTTCTTTACACCACTAACGGAGGATTCACAGGAATACATGAATCTCACGGTATAAATTCTCTCATTACCCTTTATCCGAATCCATCAACAGGTGAATTGAACGTTCAAAACAATACCACACGGCTATTGGAATTCTCAATTCAAAATTCGCTGGGGGAAAAAGTATTTGACCAAGTTCTTTGCAACAGAAGCAATGTTCTGGACATATCTTTTCTCTCAGGCGGAATTTATTTTTACAAAGCAATAACCCATACCAATAAACAGGTAACAGGCAAAATAATCAAACAATGAAAAACAAAATCTACTTCATTTTTATTCTGCTTTTATTATCAATAACAAATGCCGGTGCACAAGTGAATTATAATTTGATTTGTGTTGACAGCATTTGGTACGACTCAATTCCGAATTTTATTAACGTTCGTATTTTCAACGGAGACGTTGGTCAGTTGAATTATCCTTCGGTGCAAATTGTTTCTCCGTCAAACGACACCATTGGGAATCCCTCCAACCAGGTAACTTTTTTTGCGCAGCTCGGAAACACATATCAGACATATCACGACACCATCACGCAAACCGGCATCTCCGATTTCAGCAATTACACTTTTTTAATCTCCGAAGGATTCGGTGACACAACAGCAGTTATCACATGGTGCGGACCGGTTTCGGTTTCAGAACTTGTTGTGAATGATTTAAAAATATTTCCTAATCCGGTGCAAAATGAATTTACGATTTATCCCGAGTACTCGGGACGATTTACGATTTCGGGCATTGAACTTTACAATGTTCTTGGAAATTTAGTTTTAAGACAGCAGCCAATAGTAAGCAACGAAAAGAAAATCACCGTTGACGTTTCAGGTTTGGTCAGCGGAATTTATTTTATCCGCTTGCAGGATGGAAAAAATGCCCGCACCGCTAAATTTATAAAGCAGTAAGTTTATTCGGTTAGTTAAGTTTTTTTATTTCCCTTTTCAACAGCGGTAATCCCGTTGCCCGTGCGACACTTTCTGCAAGCATATTTCCCTCCGGAGAAAACGCCCACACGAATAATGCTTTGAGAGGATGTCCTTCGCTGATTTTTTTTATTGCATCAAGGCAAAGTTTTTTGGTAATTCCTTTTCCCCTGTATTCGGGAAGCGTGGTTGCCGAGCATAAATAAAGTGCATCGTATTGCATACCCGGTTTTGTTTGGTCGAACAATGCCTGCTCGGAAAGTTGCCCCGCTACAAAACGATTCATCAGTTCTGTTGTTGTGGGAATCACAAGCACCCATGCAATGGGACCTTCGCCTTCATTGTATTCTGATAATGTTGCAGGATGAATCTGTGCCAGCTTCGCAATCACCTTGTCATTCACCTGCAATTGCAGCGGGTCGTTGCGCATGTCAAAAACCTCATCAATGACGAGGAACATGCGTTCCATATTGGTTTGTTTCTTTTCTGTCATTGCCTGTTTGCTTTGTGCAAAGGTCGCAAGCATTCTACTTTTCTCTAAGAAAAGTATCAGAAAAAAATCACATAGCCGCATGCGTCATTGCCGGGTCGCTGGCAGCGCCCGTGCCTGCCGAGCCGATGCCTTCCACTTTGAACCAATAAACTTTCAGCGGCTCCAGTCCCGTAACCGTAAACCGTGTGTTGGTTGTTTGCCCGATGAGTTTCCACGCATTGTTATTCTCAATGTCAGCGCTCACGTAGATGTTATGCCCCACTGCAAACTTCGGGCGTTTCCAGCGGAGGTCAATAGAACCGGAAAGCAGCCCGGGTGTTGCAGAAAGATTTTCAGCAGCAGCACATAGCTGTGCCGGTTCGCGCTGCTTCTTCACATCCATGCCTGCCGAGCGGATGATGTTTTCATTTCCCTTTGCCGTGTTATCAACGTAACGCCCCATCCTGCGCATCACCTCATCAAAAGCATCTTCCTTCTTATTCATAACAGATGTATACAGCGTGCCGCCTCCATGACTTTCCACCTCGGCAGAAGCGCCTGCAAGTTCATTGACAGCATCATCAAGTTCTGCCAGCGATGGGTCGGGCGATAGGAAATTTGCATTGCCTGTCATTGCTTTGAATATGCCTTTGCCCAAATCAATTTTTTGTGGAATGGATTTTTTCCACAACTCTAATTTTACAAGAAACTTTTTCATGGTCTTTGGTTTTATGAATACTCCTATAGTATTAATGCACTTCCCCCTCAAAACGTTACCTCTTTAAAAAATATATATCTGTTCTTCATGAACAGAAGCAAATCTGAAAGAAAAGTAATCCCGCCCGCCATCGACAGAGTCATGTTTAAGTCAGAGATACCCCTGCCAGCGATAAGCAGAGTTAGGATTAAGGAAAATGTAACCCTGCCGGCCATCGGCAGACCTGTCTTTTAGACAGATGTAACCCTGCTCGTGACAAGCAGGGCTATCTTTTAAGCAATTGTAACCCTGCCGAACTCCGGCAGACCTATGTTTTAAGAAGAAGTAACCCTGCCTGCAATGGGCAGAGGTACACATGAAAGAAAAACAACCCTGCCTTTCTCCGGCAGGGTTAAACATGGAAAGGAATTAGGTCTGCCGCGGATTGGCGGGGATGGATTTGAAAGGGAATGAAATTGCAGGATTATAAATCCTGCTGAGCGGGTGCTGAACTTGCCGAAGCTGGGTGAGGGAAAACCAATCCCAAAATAAAATACATTTGCTCAAACTGTAAAACAAAAACTATCGTGTAAAAACTAAAGACATATAAAAATTTGCGTTAGCAAATTCTTGCCCGTAAAAACATCCAAAATTTAACCATGCAAGGAATAGGCGAAGCGCTCGCGTACAGCGCGGGCGTAGCTTATTTGCATGGGGGTGCTTGGATGTACCTACGGGCGATAAGTTACATAAGTCCCGCGTTGTGTTTTTCAAGCCGGGGCTAAACACACAAAAGCATGAGCGACCTCGGTAAATCATTAGACATACTTCAAGACCAGTTAGAAAAACTGAAACAACTTTTTCCTGAAGCAATTACGGAAGGAAAAATTGATTGGGAAAAACTTCAGGCAACTCTTGGAAAAGAAAATCTTGAGTTCCTCAATGAGCGTTACGTTTTGAACTGGGCGGGAAAGACAGACGCCTTTAAAGTGTTGCAGCAACCCACAACCGCTACTTTAAAACCAACTGAGCAAGAATCCATAAACTTTGACAAAACAGAAAACGTTTTTATTGAAGGAGAAAATTTGGAAGTGCTGAAAGTTTTGCAGAAGGCATATTACGGAAAAGTAAAGGTTGTTGAAATTGACCCTCCTTACAATACAGGTAACGACAGTTTTATTTACCCCGACAGTTTTAAAGAAAGTAAAGAAGAATATCAAAAGCGAATTGGCGAAAAAGACGAAGAAGGTTATTTAATGAAGGAAGGGTTCTTCAGGAAGAATAGCAAAGACAGCGGACACTTTCACAGCAATTGGTTAAGCATGATGTATCCCCGTTTGTTCTTAGCAAAAAATTTATTGACAGATGATGGAGTTGTTTTCGTTCACATTGATGATAATGAAGTTCACAACCTTCGGTTGTTGATGAATGAAATTTTTGGAGAGGAGAATTTCTTTGCTCAAGTTATTGTAAGGTCAAATAGCAGAGGACAAACCTTTAAACAAATTGCGAAAACTCACGAATACATCCTTGTTTACACTAAAAATTTTGAGACGGATTTAAATGAATTAGAAAAAGATGAAGAGAATAATGACTTGAATCTCAAAGATGATATTGGAAATTATAATATAAGGGAATTAAGAAATAGGAACCCGAAGTTTGGCAAACATAATAGACCAAATCTTTTTTATCCTGTTTATGTAAATCCAAAAATATCTGACAAGGATGGATTTTCACCAGTTAGTTTGGTGAAGAATGAAAAATATGCTCTTGAAGTATTGCCTCTCAATTCGGAGAAGAAGGAAAGCTGTTGGCGTTGGGGACAAAAAAAGTGTATTGCAAACATTAACGAACATACACTTCAAAGTAATTTAATAGGAAAGAAGAAAGGCGATGGTTCATTTGGAATTTATGAAAAATATAGAAAGACAACGTATAAGCCAAAATCAATTTGGGATGATAATAGTTTCTTAACTGAAACTGGAACAGTAGAATTAAGAGAATTAGGATTTGAAAATGTTTTTGACTTTCCTAAACCAGTTGCACTTGTAAAACAAATTATAAACTTATCAATTGAAGATGACGATATAGTTCTTGATTTCTTTGGGGGTTCAGGAACTACTGCCCAAGCAGTTTTAGAAAAGAACAAAGAAGATGGAGGCAACAGAAAATTTATTTTAGTTCAATTGCCTGAATTGTGTGGTGAAAACAGTGAGGCATACAAAGCAGGTTACAAAACTATCGCTGACATTTCAAAGGAAAGAATCAGGAGAGTAATAAAGAAAATTGAAAAAGAAATAAAAGAAAGCAAAAATCTTTTGAATGAGGACGAAAACAAAAATCTTGATTTAGGTTTCAAAGTTTTCAAACTCGCATCGTCCAATTTCAAGATATGGAGAGGCAATGAAATCACGGAAGAAAACTTAGAACAACAATTAGAGGTTTTCACCAAGCCGGTAAAAGAAGGAAGCGAAAAAGAAAATATGCTTTATGAGCTAATGCTCAAAGCAGGCAGCTTACTCACGGATAATGTTGAAGCTAAAGAAAAATATTATTCCGTAAATGACGGAGAACTTATCATTGCTTTAGAAGAAATGAATCAGAAAACAATTACTCAAATCATTTCTGCTAAACCAAAAAAAGTAATTACGCTTGATAAACTTTTCACAGGCAATGACCAACTGAAAACGAATACCATGTTGCAGATGCGTGATGCTGAAATAGATTTTAAGACGATATGAAATTACAATTTGACAGCCAGCAGGAATATCAGATTGATGCCATCAGGGCTATCACGGATATTTTTGAAGGACAGTCGCTGAGCAGTGGCGACTTTGAATTTTCTTTTACACAACCCGGAGCAATGCTCTCTGAAAATGGTTTCGGAAACAAGATTGATTTTTCCCGCCTTGACCAGTTAACAGAAAACATTCAGCACATTCAGAAGAATAACGCTCTGAATATCTTGACGCGAGAGGAAATTCTTGCGCATGGTTGGAACTTTTCTGTTGAAATGGAAACAGGTACGGGAAAGACCTATGTCTATCTCCGTACCATTTATGAATTGAATAAGCTATATGGATTCAAAAAGTTTGTAATAGTTGTTCCATCAGTTGCTATTCGTGAAGGCGTTTTGAAAAATCTTAAAATCACCCACGAGCATTTGCAAAATCTTTACAATAAAGTTCCGCTCAGTTATGATGTTTACGACAGCAGGAAGGTTTCCAACCTGAAAGGATTTGCATCGGCTAACAGCGTGCAGATTATAGTAATCAATATTGATTCCTTTGCCAAGGATGCTAACATTATCAATCAGCAAAGGGATAACACCTATGGAAAAAGACCAATTGAATTTATTCAAAGCTGTAAGCCGATTGTCATTATTGACGAACCGCAGAATATGGAAACAGACATTCGGAAAAAGGCAATTCAAAATTTAGAACCTCTTTGTACGCTTCGTTATTCTGCAACACATGCTAATCTTTATAATCTGATGTATTCACTAAATCCTGTGAAAGCATATGACTTAGGGTTAGTTAAGCAGATAGAAGTTGATTCTGTGGTAAGTGAGAATGATTTCAACAGCCCGTTTCTTCAACTAGAAAACATCACCCGGATAGGTAATTCAATCAAAGCAAAAATAAAAATAGATGTTGCCACAGAAGACGGGATAAAAAGAAAATCCGTTACAGCAAATGTTGGGAAAGACGACCTGTTTCTATTATCAAACAAAAATGAAAAATACGATGGGTTAAGAATATCTGAATTTGATTTTGGCAATGAACAAATTGAATTAAGTCCGAGTGGAATGGTTTTACAGAAGGGTGAAACGCAAGGCGGAATGAATGATGAGGTGATGCGTTTCATGATTGCCAAAACAGTCGAGGAACATTTGAAAAAGGAAAAGAAGTATAAAGAGAAAGGAATAAAAGTCCTTTCTCTTTTCTTCATTGACAAGGTAAAAAATTATCGTGACTATGATTCCAGCGGAAATTCTCTAAAGGGAAAATTTGCACAATGGTTTGAAGAAATTTATCAAAAGGAAATTTCCAAACCTGCGTACAAAGATTTGATTACTTATTCAGTCGAGGAACTGCACAATGGTTATTTCTCTCAGGACAACAAGGGAAGATTTAAAGATACTGGAGGAGAAACACAATTAGATGATGATACATACAAACTCATTATGCAGGACAAAGAAAGGTTGCTTGATGTCAATGTTCCGCTTCGTTTTATATTTAGTCACTCAGCATTAAAAGAAGGCTGGGATAATCCTAATGTATTTCAGATTTGCACATTGAGAGAAATAAATACAGAAAGAGATAAAAGACAAACAATAGGAAGAGGTTTGCGCATTTGCGTAAATCAAAATGGAGATAGAGAAAAGGACAGGAATTTGAATAAGTTGACTGTTATTGCAAACGAAAGATTTGAAGATTATGCGAAAGGTTTACAAGAGGAAATAGAAAGAGATTGCGGTGTAGAATTTACAGGCAGGATAAAAAATTTAAATGATAAGAAGAAAGTAAATTACAGAAAAGGGTTTGAGGCAGATCCGAAGTTCCTACGGATTTGGGAAAAGATAAGACATCAAACAAAATACAATGTCAGCTACGATACTGCCAAACTCATTACACTTTCCGCAAATGCAGTAAGCAAAATGGATGAAACAAAAAAACCATCCATCAGGTCAACAAAGAAAAAAGTATTGATTACGGAAGAGGGGATAGATGGGCAATTAATAAGTGATAGTGCAGACGATAGCTTTGGAGTTCAATTTGAAATTCCTGATTCACTTGCTTACATACAAAGCAAAACAGAATTGACACGAAGCACCATTTTTGAAATTCTTAAAACTTCCAAACGATTAAAAGAGTTATTACTAAACCCACAAATGTTTATGGACAATGTTGTTTCAAAAATCAAAGAACAGTTAAACCAATTAATGATTGACGGAATTAAATATGAGAAAATCGGAGGCAAGATTTATGAAATGACTCTGTTTGATGACAGCGACATTGAAATTTACATTGATGATTTCACTCAAACTGTGAAAGACACTGACAAAACAATTTATGAAAACTATTGCCCTCTTGACAGTAAAGTAGAAAATCAATTTGCAAAAGATTGCGAGAGCAGTGAGCAAATCGAATTCTATTTCAAACTGCCTAATAAGTTTGAAATTAATACCCCAATCGGAAAGTATCGCCCTGACTGGGCAGTGGTGTTTAAAAATGAAAAGAGAATTTATTTTGTTGCAGAAACAAAATCAAAGGATGAGCAATTGCGACCAAGCGAACAAATGAAAATTGATTGCGGAATAGCGCACTTCGAGAATTTTGATGATGTCATTTATAAAAGAGTTTCATCCGTGACAGAGTTAGGTAGTTAATATCTCCCCGTTAGACGAAGTTTCGCGCTAAGGCAAAAGCGAGCCCGATAATTATCGGGACTTAGTATTTTCCCTTCATATTATAATTATCCCTCATTTATATTTTTGCATACAATCAAAAAAAATGAAAATGAAACGCAGAGAATTTATTAAGGGCTCAGCCATTATAGGAGCAACTGTTGTTGTCCCCAACCTGCTGAAAGATGCATCCGGAATGCTTGAATCATCAACAGGCAGAAAAGTTTACCGCGTGCTGACGGCAGACAAAACCATGGTGGGCACGCTGCCTGTGCTCCGCGCCTTTGCAGGCGACCACAATGATTATGTTTCACCCTATGTATTCTTCGATGAGTTCGGTCCTGTAATGGTGAATGCGAATGACAAGCCGCTGCGCGTGGATGCGCATCCTCATGCTGGAATAATTCCCACCACTTATTTTCTTGCAGGCAACGGTCACCACCGCGACAGTTTGAATTACGATTTACAAATAGGCAAAGGTGATTTCATGATGTTCACCTCGGGCAAGGGTGCCATCCACATGGAAGAGACGGGCAAAAAACTTTTTGACCAAGGCGGCTTGTATCACGGTTTTCAAATCTGGCTTAACATGCCATCGAAATATAAGTTGATTAACCCGGCAACTGATGTTCACCGCACGGACAAGATGGCTGACATCCATGAAAAAGATTACTCTGCTAAAGTTGTACTTGGCGAGCTCTTCGGAGCCAAATCAAAAATTGAAACTCTCTTTCCGGTATTTTATTTTCACATCAACATGAAAGCCGGCTGCAAACTCAGTGTGCCTGTAAACCCAGCGCACAATGCTTTTGTATATGTCATCAAAGGAAAAATTGAAACCGAGGGAAGAAAAGAAATCCAAACCAACCAGGTTGTCCTGTATGAGCGCGGAGATGACCATGTGAATTTGTTCAGTGCTGGCGATGCAGAACTGTTGCTTCTTGGCGGCAAGCCGCATAATGAGCCGGTTTATGCTTATGGTCCGTTTGTGATGAACACAGAAGAAGAAATCCGGAAGTGCTACAGCGACTACCAGTCAGGCAAGATGGGAAATCCGGATATGGTGAACAAAGGCAAATAGAATCTCAGAAATACAAGCTGCAAACCACAATCCCCGTCAGCACACACACCAAATCAACCAGCAGCATGATGCCGAGGGTGTAGCGCGCGTCCTTCACATTCACCGAGCCGAAGTAAAGAGCCACAACATAAAAAGTTGTTTCGGCAGCGCCCTGGAATAAACAGGAAAGTTGCCCGGTTAAACTATCAGGTCCGAATGTTTTCATTGCATCAAGCATAAAGCCGCGCGAGCCGCCTGCACTGAACGGGCGCATGAGCGCCACGGGAATGGCGTTGGTGATTTGCGGGTCAACGCCAAACAAATTCAGCACGGAAGAAATTCCGCTCATCGCAATGTCCATCAAACCTGAATTGCGGAAAATGCTGAGTGCAACAAGCATGGCAATCATATAAGGCAGTACACGCACACCCGTTGTGAAACCATCTTTCGCCCCCGTGACAAACGAATCGAAAATGTTTGTTCCGTTCTGTTTGAAGATTTTTTCTTTGAACATGCTGTACGCAACGATAAGAAGAATAACAAACAGCAGGAAGCCGTTGCTAAGGTTACCGGTGAAATGAAATTTTTCTATTCCGTCCAGGCGCGTAATGAAAAACAACAGCAGCCCGATTACAGCGCTGATGCCTGTCACTAATAACACAATCATCCAGTTGAGAAGATTGATGCGTTGTTTGATACTCACGAAAATAAGAGCAGCAAGCGTACCGACAAACGATGTGATGATGATGGGCAGCATGACATCGGCAGGGTTGCTTGCATTCTGCGCTGCGCGGTAACCGATGATGGAAGTGGGAATGAGCGTTAACCCCGCAGCGTGCAGACACAGAAACATTATCTGGCTGTTAGAAGCGCGCTCTTTGTTTGCATTCACCTCCTGCATGCTCTCCATCGCTTTCAATCCGAAAGGAGTTGCTGCGTTATCAAGCCCGAGGAAATTTGCCGCAAAGTTCATCGTCATGAATCCATAAGCATCGTGCCCTTTTGGAAGCTCAGGAAATATTTTAGTGAAAAGGGGAGTGAGAAATTTCGCCAGCTTGTGCATGGCGTTTGAATCGCTGAGCAGGTGAAGCAGCCCGCAGAAAAAGGTGAGATAACCAATGAGCGGAAGCCACAAATCCATAATCGTGTTCTTGCAGGTCTGGAAAATTCCGTCTGCCTGCTGCCTGCCAATGCACACCTGAACAATTCCGTTGTCGGTTAGTTGATAAACGGTTTCGCCAACCTGGAATCCTGTTAACTTATTTGCAACAATATTTGCAAACAAAGCAGAATCCTTTTGCTGAAAATCTTTTGCCGGAATTTCTGAAACAACAATTGCTTCTCCCTGTTTTCCGTTCACCACATTGCCGATGGTGTACATCCGTCCCGTTGCCAGAAGAACAAGAATATACAGGATGCTTCCTGCGACTATGAATGACCAAAATCGGCTCAGTACCATATTCTTTATTATCTGTTCAATTCTTACGGAAGAATCGCTTTCATGTTTGCCCTCTGACAAAAAGTTTTTCAGAAGCCTGTTTGTCAAAAGAAAAATTGCTTTTATATTTGTGCCTGCATTAAGAGTACCTGAAAAAGGTCGGCAACCGGGTTAGAGAAACCAACGGTGCCAAAACAATGCGGCTCCGCTCAGCGGAACAAAAAAATCTCGGGAAATTTTTCACCCGCGTTTCTGCATTTATTTTTCAGCGCTCATGGTGCAGAGTGATTTATTCATCCTGTAAAACTTTTACCTATGAGTTACATGATTCAGTTTGGCGAGGAGAGAGAACTTCCCCTTTACCTCGGCTACGGAACTCTGAAAGAACCGAGTATCTGTTTTGAAAACAACATCCTCACCGCTGACTATGAAATGGATGGCCAGCGCGTTCATTCTGTTGTATGGAAGGGCACACATTGCGAAGTGCACACCTATTTTGAAGGACGCCATATCCGCTCTTGTCTTCAACCATCTTTGTCTGATGCTGTATGTACTGATTTTGCCGGGCTGAAACTCTGGTCGGATAAATGTTTTTCAGCCCTTTGGGACAAAGTCCGCGAACAAAGAAATATTTTGTTTGAATGGCCTTCAGAAAAATCCACTTCGTATAAGCACAATACAGCAGTTTATCCTGCGGGAAAAATGTTTACCATCATGTGCACGGTTACCGGGATTGAAGATAGTGCACACTTCAGGAGATTTATCGACAACATTCCTTTGACTAAATCATTGCCGCTTCAACTCGACAACGTGCTGCCGGGAATGCTGTTGCTTGCTGACAGGGATTTCCGTATAACATCGGTTCCTGTGAACTTTGTTTGGCTTAGAATCCCTTTGGCTTTCCTGAGGCAATCCGTTCAGTTAATGGAGAAAGAAAACCTGCTCGGCACGAAAAGGTATTTAAGACCCCGCATTTTTGATATGGAATGTTTCAAGACGTCTCACTTATCAAGCATTATAGGGGACCATGATTTTCCCTATTACTGCACCTGTTATGGTGAGCATATTACCCAAGAGAATTTCAGCTCTTCATTGGATTATTTCACAAAACACATCAGGGAGTTTGAAGAAGAAGCAGAAAAGAAAAATGCAGCTTCAAAGTGAAAAAGAAACGTCCTCCGGTTTACAGGAGGACGTCTGCGCTAAATCATTTTTGCCTTACGAACTTCTCTTCACTATATTTTTAATTTTCGGAACCGTGCGCAGGTACGAATAGATGGCATGAACTTCTGAATCTGTCAGCCGGGGAAATGGTGTCATCGGATAGCGCAATGCCGGACCATTGGGAACAATTCCGCTTCTCACAGCATTAGAAAATTGTTCTTCTGTCCAGTTACCTATTCCGGTTTCCTCATCCGGAGTCAGATTCCGTGAAGCAATGATTGTCTTTCCATCTTTAGCAGTCAACTGGTTGCCGCCTCCGAAAAAACCAACTGATTTTTCAGGCTCCAGAAAATCAACCGTTTCGAAACTAGCGGAGTGACAGGTATAACATTCGACCTGGTATAGCGCGAGATATTTTCCCCACTCAACTGCATTGGTTGTGTCAGGATTCGGAATTTCTTTTTCCGGAAACGGAAATGGTTTGAATGCAATCGTGCATAAAAACTTGGTGAGGAATGATGGCTCTGTAGGGGGCAGTTCAACTTTACTTGCCTGCACTTCGGGCATATCGGAGCGGAGGTATGCAATGATGCTTCGCATGTCCTCGTCAGAGATGTGAGGTAATTTTGCCATGTATGGCGGAACATATTGCCCATCGTTCCGGGGATTGATTCCGGTGCGGATGAAATAAATTAATTCCGCATCAGTCCACTTTCCGATTCCTATTTCGGGGTCCTGTGTGATGTTGCGGGAATAAAGTTTTCCGAATGCCGGAGCATCCGTAATTTCCATTCCGCTAAGTTTTCCCGTTTCGCTGCTAAAGTGACAACCGCGGCAAAGCATGCTGGCAATTTTTTCTCCGCGTGCAACACGCTCGGGGGTGATTTCCACTTTCGGAATATCAGGCACATTCACTTCATATTTTGGTATTCCGCGAATGGCGATAAAGGCAGCGGAGCCGCCAACAGCAATGATGATTATCAGAATAAGTATTCCAAGAATTTTAAAAAGTTTTTTCATGGCATGAGGTTTTAAAAGTTCAGTGCAATTGTATAAACAAGTTTTTTATTGTGCAATTTTTTCTCTTCAAAAAAGTTTTCTATGTTTGAAGCATGAAAAAGTTTCTGCTTGCGGTTTTAATTTTCTACACGTCAATTTCCGGGCGCGCACAAAATCCCGCGACATTTAATATTACCTACACCGGTTTTACTCCGCAGGCGCAAACTGCTTTTGCCTATGCCGCTAACATCTGGACACAAACACTGGAGTCAACCGTGCCGATAAAGGTGAATGCATATTTCACTCCTTTGATTCCCGGTTTGCTCGGCATCACTCTTCCGAACGGCATAAAAGATTTTCCGGGCGCCCCGATGGATTCAACGTGGTATCCGACCTCGCTTGCAAATTCCATTGCAGGAACGGAATTAAATCCCGGACAGTTCGATATGGATTTATATCTCAACAGCAGCATCAACTGGCACACCGACACCACCGACACAGTGCCAGTTGCACAATATGATTTGGCAAGCGTTGTGCTGCATGAAATTGGTCATGGGCTCGGCTTTGCATCGCTGGCAAAAAAATCTGGTACCATCGGTTCGTTTGGATTGCTTCAGGCATCGGACTTTTCGCCCATTATAACTTCCTTTCCCTGGCCACAACTCGACACGCTGCCCGGAATCTTCGATCGGTTCATTGTGAATTCGCTCATACATCCGCTCGATACATTTGCCAATCCGTCAACTGCATTGGGCGCGCAGTTAACGAATAACAATATTTATTTCAACGGCAGCAATGCGCTTGCAGCAAATGGAAACATCAAACCGAGAATGTATGCACCATCTACTTTTTCTCTCGGCTCAAGTATTTTGCATTTGAATGAATCAACATATCCAACCGGAAATATAAATGAGTTGATGACACCAAATGCTGCCGCAGGAAACGCAAATCATAATCCCGGTCCGATTTGTATCGGCATTCTCAAAGACATCGGGTGGACAGTGAATCCGTATCTCTCCGTTTCCGAAAGTGAGTTAATGAAAGATGAATTATTGCTTTATCCGAATCCGGCAGAAAATCAGTTGGCAGTGAGCAAAAGGCAATTGGCAATTACTAAAATTGACATTTACGATGCTCTTGGTCGGCATGTTTATAGCCGAAAACCGGAAGCAAGCAGCAAGCAGCAAATTGCAATTGACGTTTCGGATTTAGCGCCCGGAATTTATTTTCTTAAGATTATATCAGGTAACTCTTCTGCAATGAAAAAAGTTATTAAAAATTAATTTTATTTTTCATCATGAGAAACATTAAACACACGCGTGAGTTTGATTTGGCTTACCGCTTCGTGACGGAAACCAACCTCAATATATTTCTCACCGGCAAAGCCGGAACAGGCAAGACCACTTTTCTGAAATACCTCCGCGAAAATTCTTTCAAGAAAATGGTGGTGGCAGCGCCAACAGGCGTTGCAGCAATCAATGCAGGAGGAGTTACACTACATTCTTTATTTCAGTTGCCGTTTGCTCCGTTCATTCCATCTGCCTCACCCTCCAATCCACTCTCCAAAAGAGAGGGGGAGCGTGATGAATCTTTTTCCTCGCGTGAAGAAAATGAAAGTGCCCCTTCACTTTATATGCAAAACAAAAGGGAGCCAATGCGTTGGGAAACTCCTTCTCCTTCGGAGAGGGTTGGGGTGAGGCAACTCCTTTCCCAAATCCGTTTCAACAAGGACAAAATTAATCTGCTCCGCAATCTTGAACTGCTTGTGATTGACGAAGCAAGTATGGTAGCATCTCACACGGTGGATGCAATAAATACGATTTTACGAAGCGTCAGAAAAAGACACCGCATGCCCTTTGGCGGAGTGCAGGTTCTGTTTATCGGGGACATGCACCAGCTTCAGCCCGTGGTGAAAAGAGATGAATGGCAGTTCTTAAAAGATTATTATCCGTCTGTTTTCTTTTTCGACAGTACTGTGCTGAGAGAAAACATTCCGGTCATGATTGAACTGAAGGAAATTTTCCGTCAGAAAGATGATGCGTTTATTGAAGTGCTTAATGAAATCCGAAACAATAATCTGACTCGTGAAAATCTGGATGTGTTAAACAGCCGTCTCAAAAGAAATTTTGTTTCCGCTGATGATGACGGATATGTCATGCTCACCACCCACAATTCACAGGCGGACAGAATCAATGAAATGAAATTGAAAAAATTAAACACGCATTCAGAGAAATATCAGGCGGAAATACGCGGAAATTTTCCTGAACATCTTTTTCCTGCGGACTCGGAACTTGAACTCAAAGAAGGAGCACAGGTGATGTTTGTTAAAAACGACACTGAAGAAAAAAAATATTTCAATGGCAAGACCGGAGTCATAGCCGACCTCACGGATGATTACATTAAAGTAAAATGCAAGGGCGAGGATTTTGAAATAACAGTTAAGAAATATGAATGGGAAAACATCAGCTACAAACTAAACAACGACACACGGGAAATTATTGGGGAAACGTTGGGCAGCTTTACACAGTATCCGCTTCGCCTTGCCTGGGCAATCACCATTCACAAAAGCCAGGGGCTGACGTTTGAAAAAGCAATCATTGATGCCGAGAATGCTTTCGCCAACGGACAGGTGTATGTTGCACTCAGCCGCTGCACAACATTGGAAGGATTAATTCTTACCACACCCATCAACCGGCAGTTTCTCGGTGCGCATCAGGAACTCACCGATTGGCAGGAAAAAAATAATGACGCAGAAAATCTTCCACAGAAATTCAATGAGTCGCGCGATAAATTTGTGCGGCACGAACTTGAAAATATTTTCACCTGGACGAATTGGTTTTATGAACTGCGCGGATTGCAGGAAATATTAAATGAACTGAAAGATGATTTGCCAATGGAAAGTTTGCCATGGCTGAGCGGACTGATGGAAAAACAAAAATCGCTTTACGAAGTCGCAGAAAAATTCAAGACGCGAATTGCAGAACTCTGCAATCAGAATCCTGTCGTGGAAAAAAACGAACCGCTTCAGCAAAGAATCAAAGATGCGGCACGTTATTTTTCAGGCGAGATAACAAAGTGGATGGAAGAGTTCAGGAAGCACCCTCTTTCCACCGACACAAAAAAGACAGCACGGAAACTTGACGCTTTATTAAATGATACCAACGGAACGGTACAGGAAATAATTCACAAGTTCAATCACTGCCGCACCGGATTTTTCCTGAGTGAATACCTGAAGTACGGAAAAAAACTTAACCAAGAAATTCCGGCTGTTGAAAGCACCTACGCTCAAAACAAAATCCGCAGTATAAGCTCCAATGAACTGCAGCATGCCGGATTGTATGAGCGCATTGCGGAACTGCGGAGGCAAATCGGAAGTGAAACCAATCTTCCGCTGTACAGGATTTTCAATAACCAGGCGATTAAAAATGTTTGCGTTCACCTTCCCAAAGACAAAGATTCTTTATTGAAGGTAAACGGATTCGGAAAAAGTAAAGTGGGAATGTATGGTGATGAAGTGCTGGAGCTTGTCAACGACTACTGCGTGGAAAATAATATTCAGCAAAGAACTTTTATTGCTTCAGCGAAGAGATCCGGGGATGGAGAAAAGAAAAAAACTTCTTCCGGAACAATCGAAGAAAGTGTTCGGCTGTTCAAACTCGGAAAGACGATAGAACAAATTGCATCGGAAAGAAATCTAGCCGGGGGAACAATTGAAAGTCATCTCTCCCGCGCCATAAGAAACAAATTGGTGCAGATAGATGAATTGATGCCGATGGAAGAAGCAAGAAGAATAGCCGCATACTTTCCTCCGCAGACAGAACTTGTCTCACTCACTGCAATAAAAGAAAAAGCCCCCGGGGAAATTTCTTACGGCAAGCTTCAGATGGTGTTGGAATGGCTGATGCTGGAAAGGCAGTGACACAAAATAAAAAACCCTCCGGTATTTTCCGGAAGGTTTTACAATTAATTTGAGCAGGCAATTTACTTTTCAATCATCACCACCAGATACTTCGATGCCTTCCAGAACTGGTCAGGGTCGCTGATGGTTAAACTGTTGACATGGTTTTTATCCTTTCTGTCAATCTTGTACGAACTGCTGGGATGAGTTGAAATCACTTTCGCGTCTTTTGCATTCAGTTCAATAGTTTTTGTCTGGGTAATATCAATCATAGTGAATGCATCCGGCTTGAAGTCATTAATCATCTTTTTGTTTTTGCCGATGCCTAAGAAACCGCCTTCTTTATTAAGCACCTTTTTTGCTTCGAGTTCTTTGTATGTTCCCGTTGCATAGTAAGCGGTGTTGAGCTTAGTGGTTTTGTCCGAAATAGTTTTTGCCTGCTCTTCGGTTGTGGCGGTCAATGTTTTTACATTCATGTTAAGCCCATCAACCGTTGTGTTTAATTCCGCGATTTTCTGATTCAATGTCGCAAGCTCGGCATTCTTTGCATCAAGCTGCTGCTGAAGTGAGGCAAGCGTTTTTTCGAGCTCTTTGATTTTAAAATTCGCACCGCTCATTTTTTTCTTCAGCGTTTCCATCTGGTTGCGGTTCGCTTCCATCAGTGCGTTAATGTTGCTGATGTCATCGTTAATACGGTCGAACTGGCTCTTGCTCATCTCGTTTTGCGAAGTCAGGTCGGCAACTTCCGCCTGTTTTTCACTGATGGCACTGATGTTTGTCTCAATTTGATTTACACCGGCAATAAACGCATTGATGGTGGAATCCTTGTAGTTGGCTTCTGTGATGAGGGAGTCCCTTTGCCTGGCAAGCATTTCACTGTCGGCTTTGTAATCATGGCATCCTGTGGCTGCTATTGCGGCAAGGATGAAGAAGAAATATTTTTTCATGGAGTTGGGTTTAAATTTTATCGGTTCAAAGATATAATTCAAACGGGAATGCAAAAATGTTTCGAAACATGTTTTGAACCGCAACGGTGGCAAAAGTCGGGAATCCCCGTATTCGAAGCCATAGGCAGGTTTTGTCGCTTCAACAGGCAGTTATTTTGTCCGGCATAATTAATTTAACCTGTGCAGGTTGCGCTCAACGGGAAAATCTTTTCAGGAATGAAAATGCGGCAATAATCATAAACGGCTCAGCATAAAACCTCCACCTGTAACCGACAAAAAATATTAACGAAGTAATAATGCTTGCCGCAGCAGGTGCAAGCAGCATTAAATTCGGATAGCTTCTTGCCGCAGTTAAAAGCCATAGCAAAAAAAACAGGTGCACTAAAAAATTTACAGGATTGAAAATATCACATCCCCATAGGTCTTTGAGATTAAAGGGGGCGAAATAAATAAGCACTTTTCTTACTGCAAGTTTCAGTTCGCCAAGCGGATTTTCTTTTATCCATTTCCATGCAAGATTTTTCCGTGCCTGCGATTCCCGGAATTCGTTCATGGTATCAATTCCCGGAATGTTTGCATGCGCGTATTGGTATAACGGACTTTCTTCGCGCGCCCAAATCGCAGTCCAGCTGCCGCGCGCCACAGGGCTGTGTCCCTGGAGAAATTCAAAGCCGCCCTGCGTGCTGAGAAAATAACTTCCGAATGTATTTTTATTCTTGATGAGAACCGGAATATTCAGCAAGACAAATAGCAAGAAGGCATAAACCGGAACGTGCAGCTTTTTTTTATGGAAAGCATGAACTAAAAAAAGCAACACATAAACCGGCAGGATATTGGGACGGACAAGGCAGGACAACACAGAAGAAACAATAATAAATTTTTTATGCGTGTCCGTCAGCAGGAAAGAAAAGTTGAGCACCAGCAACGGAAGCACAATGTTTTCATACAAAGAAATCGAGCCGATGAAGTATATGACAGATGGATAGAAGCAGTATGTAACTGTTGCTGTGAACCTGTGAGGGGTCAAGAACAATTCTGTCAGGCGGTAAAAGTATTGTATTGAAACAGCGTAAAGAAGGAGTGACAAAATCCAGATTAACAGCGTAACAAAATCTTTGCTGACATGAAGCAAAATAAGCGCCTCGTACAGTAATACCGCGAAGGAAGAGTGAAATGCAGTAGGGATATATTCTCCGTTTTGAAGCAGGGAATACCCGAATCCGTTCACATGGTTCAACGCAATCTGATAATTCCGCATTTCATCTCCGCCAAGCTTCAATGAATCATTCATGATAAAAATCAAAACAATTCTGACGGTGCAGGCAACGATGATTAACCAAAAGATTTTCCGCATGGGAATATTTATGTTGAATTACACGCAGATGGCGAACTGAATGTTACAGGGGTCCGGAGTTAAATATATTTTCTTTCGAGCAACGCCACATTTTCCACATGGCTTGTGTGCGGAAACATATCCACCGGCTGAATTTTGGTGACAGAATAATTTTCCGAAAGCAATGCGATGTCGCGCGCCTGTGTGGCGGGGTTGCAGCTCACGTAAACGATTTTTGTCACTCCCGTTTCCGACATTTTTTTCACCACATCAGGATGCATTCCGACTCTTGGCGGGTCTGTTATTATGACATCGGGCTTTCCGTGAACAGAAATAAAATCATCACTGAGAGTTTCTTTAATGTCACCTGCAAAAAATTCCGTGTTGTGTATGTTGTTGCTGCGCGAATTTTCTTTTGCGTCTTCAATGGCATCGGGAACAGAGTCAATGCCTATTACTTTTTTGCAATGCCCAGCAACATAATTGGCGATTGTGCCGGTGCCGGTGTACAAATCATAAACGGTTTCAGTTCCGGTGAGTGAAGCAAACTGAAGAGCGGTATGGTAAAGCATAGCCGCCTGCTTTGTGTTGGTCTGAAAAAATGACTTGGGGCTGATTTTAAATTTCAACCCACCGATTTCTTCAAGCAGATATTTTCTTCCGCTGAACAGATTAACTTCCAAATCATAAATCGTGGAATTTTTTTTCGGGTTTATCACATAGTTGAGTGATGTTATTTCAGGAAATTTTTTCGTGAGGGCCTGCATCAGTGAATTAATTTTTTCGTTTTCATCCGAATTGAAAATCACAATCACCATCCATTCGCCTGTTGTCGTGTTGCGGATAATCATGTCGCGGATGAAGCCCTCGTTCTTTAATGTGTCATAAAAGGTCCAGCCATTTTCTACGGCAAAGTTTTTTACAAAATGCCTGAGAGTGTTTGCCGACTCGGGCTGAAGATGACAGGTATTGATGTCAATGATTTTATCGAACCGCCCGGGCACATGAAATCCGGCAAAACTTCCGGTTGCTTTTATTTCGGGATTGCTCAGTTCTTCATTCGCGAGCCAGCGCCTGCTGGCGAAAGCAAAATCAAGACGGTTGCGGTAGTGAGTTGTTTCTGCACAGGGAATGATGGGCGAAACATGTTTCGCCCCTACCTTTCCGATTCGCTGGAGGGTGTCTTCAACAAATTTTTGTTTGATGCGAAGCTGTTCTGCATAATCAATATGTTGCAATGAGCATCCTCCGCACAAACCGAAATGTTCGCAGAAAGGAGTCACTCTTTGCTCAGAACTTTTTTTCAGCTCAACAACTTTTCCGAATACATGATTTCGTTTTTTGCTCGTGATAATTATATCGGCAACATCACCTTCCATAACTTTGGGAATAAACACAACCCAGCTATCAATCCGTGCAATGCCTAGCCCGTCAACGGTGGTTCCTGTGATTTCTATGTCGTTGAAAATGTCTTTTACTTTCATCAGGGGTAAAAATAGTAGAACGCGGATGACGCGGAAAACAATGATTTACACGGATTAAAAAAATCCGCTCTTATCCGCATTTTCCGCGTCATCCGCGTTCCATATATTTATCTTTATTTTTGTTAAAATTATTTTCCAATGAACCAGACAGATATTATGACAAAGTCAGCCGAAGCAATAGAAAAAGAAAAAACTTTTGGAGCGCATAACTATCATCCCATTCCCGTTGTGCTTGAGCGTGGAGAAGGTGTGTTTGTGTGGGATGTTGAAGGCAAGCGTTACTACGATTTTCTCTCTGCCTATTCTGCCGTGAATCTCGGACACAACCATCCCGCAGTGGTAAAAGCATTAACTGAACAAGCGCAAAAACTTTCTCTTACCTCGCGTGCATTCTACAACAGCGCTCTTGGCGAATACGAAGAATACATCACCAAACTTTTTGGCTACGATAAAGTGCTGCCCATGAACACAGGAGCAGAAGGAGTTGAAACCGCTATCAAACTCTGCCGCAAGTGGGCGTATCAGAAAAAGGGAATCGCACCGGATAAAGCAAAGATTATTGTGTGCGAAGGAAATTTTCACGGGCGCACCACCACCATCGTTTCCATGTCAACCGACCCGGATGCGCGGAATGATTTCGGACCATACACTCCCGGCTTTATTATTATTCCCTACAATGATATTAAAGCGCTGAAAGAAGCGCTTCTTGAAGATGATGTTGCCGGCTTCTTGGTTGAGCCCGTGCAGGGCGAAGCAGGCGTTGTTGTGCCCGACCTCGGTTACATCCGTAATGCCGATGACCTTTGCCGCGCCAACGAAGTATTGTTCATTGCCGATGAAATACAGACCGGCTTGGGCAGAACCGGAACCATGCTTTGCTGCGACCACGAAAGCGTGCATCCCGATATTCTCATTCTTGGGAAGGCATTATCCGGAGGAATGTATCCTGTTTCTGCCGTGCTTGCCGATGATGAAATCATGCTCTGCATAAAACCTGGTGAACATGGCAGCACGTATGGTGGTAATCCAATTGCCTGCAAAGTTGCCATTGCTGCGCTTGATGTTTTGCAGAAAGAAAATCTTTGCGGCAACGCTGAGCGCCTCGGAAAAATTCTTCTTGCTGAATTGAAAAGCATCCGCCATCCGAAAATAAAAACCGTGCGCGGCAAAGGATTGTTCTGCGCCATGGTGATTGACGACAAAGGAAAAAACGCCTGGGATTTATGTCTTGCCCTCAAAGAGAACGGCTTGCTTGCCAAACCCACTCACGGAGATATTATCCGCTTTGCGCCTCCGCTCATTATTACTGAAGAGCAATTGCGCGAGTGTGTTGGAATAATAAAGAAGACGCTGGAGCAATTCTGAAAACCTGATTATCTTTACATTCAATAAACAGAAAGAGAAATGACAACCGTAATCGTAAAAATACCCGATAAGAAGGCAAGCATGTTTGCAAGCTATTTCAAGAAGCATCGCCTGAAAACGCGCATACTCAAATCCAAGGAAGACGAAGACATGATGGCAAAATGGATTGATGAGGGAATGAAAAGCGGAGAGGTTTCCGAAAAAAATGTGCTGGAAATTTTAAAGAAGAATGGAGTTAAGATTTAGCGGACAGTTCACAAGAGGGATAAAAATAACAGCATGAAAAAAATTATTCTTCTCTCCATTTCTTTTTTTGCAAGCAATTTTATTTATGCACAAAACTTTGTATGGGCAAAACAAATGGGAGGAACAAGCACGGACGCTGGTGAATCTATTGCTATTGATGCGACCGGAAATGTTTATACAACTGGATATTTTGTCGGCATAGTTGACTTTGACCCGGGGAGCGGAGTATTTAATCTGACTTCTGCAGGAAGTGGTGATATTTTTGTTTGCAAACTTGACGCTTCGGGAAATTTTATTTGGGCAGGCGCTATGAGTGGGACAGATAATGAAGCCGGTTATTCAATTGCCGTTGATACTGGTGGAAATGTTTATACAACAGGGTTCTTTAAAGGAACTGTTGACTTTGACCCTGGCATTGGAATATATAATCTGACCGCTTTCGGCAATGATGATATTTTTGTTTCAAAGCTTGACGCTTCAGGTAATTTTCTGTGGGCAAAACAATTGAGCGGGAC
Source organism: Bacteroidia bacterium (assembly GCA_035293345.1). Classification (GTDB taxonomy): domain Bacteria; phylum Bacteroidota; class Bacteroidia; order AKYH767-A; family 2013-40CM-41-45; genus 2013-40CM-41-45. The sequence goes on along the minus strand of DATDOJ010000264.1, from coordinate 1,709 downwards.
TAACTATGAAGAAGGTACTGCCATTACTGTTGATGCCAGCGGAAATGTTTATACAACAGGAGCATTTTACAATACAGTTGACTTTGACCCCAGTACTGGAACGTATAATCTCACCTCGTTTGGCATTGATGATATTTTTGTTTCCAAACTTGATGCTTCCGGGAATTTCCTTTGGGCAAAACAAATGGGCGGGACAAGTGATGATACTGGTTATGGCATTGCAGTTGATGCCAGCGGAAACGTTTATACAACCGGAATCTTTGAAGACACGGCTGACTTTAATCCAGGCACGGGAATCTATAATATGATGTCGGATTTTGGGTATGAAATTTTTGTTTCTAAACTTAACTCTTCCGGAAATTTTATTTGGGCAAAACAATTCGGAGGAATTGATGGCGGTGGCTATGCTCATTCAATTTCTGTAGATGCGGGCGGAAATGTTTATACAACCGGCAGTTTTGGTGGCAACGCTGACTTCGATCCTGGTCCCGGAACGTATATTCTGAACGAAATAGGAATGCTTGATGTTTATGTTTCCAAGTTGAGTTCTTCGGGGAATTTTATTTGGGCAAAACAAATGGGTGGAGCAAATACTGAGGAAGGATTCTCAATTGATTTTGATCTTAGCGGAAATGTTTATACAACAGGATGGTTTGCTGGTACAGTTGACTTTAATCCAGACATTGGAACATATAACTTGACATCAAGTGGTAGCGATGATATTTTCGTTTCGAAGTTTAGCCCTTCCGGAAATTTTCTTTGGGCTGTACAAATGGGCGGGGCAGGTTCTGATAGAAGCATATCCATGGCTGTTGACGCAATTGGGAATGTATATACAACAGGTGGTTTTTCTGCGACAGCTGATTTTGACCCTGGCTTCGGGATGTATAATTTGATTTCAACTGGTGGGTATGACATTTTTGTAGAGAAAATAGCCGACTTTCCAACTGAGATACCCGATTGGGCTTATAATATGGAGAATAGGATATTAATCTCCCCCAACCCCGCCTCCCACGAACTTCTTCTTTCCCTCAGCAACAATGTAAAACCAAATACCACCCTAAGCATTTATAATTTCCTTGGAGCGAAAATCCTCACTGTTCCTGTCACAAACACCCAAACCAACATCAGCATCAGCACGCTGCCTGCGGGAGTTTATTTTATTAATGTAAAAGAAGGCAACAGGAGTGTGGGAGTTAAGAAGCTTGTGAAAATTTAATTCTTTCTGCCTTTCTGAACTTTCCGGAGTAATGTTTTTACTTATAAGTGTGGACTTATAACTTAAAAGTGCATACTTTCATTTGAACAGTTCATACTTATAACCTATAAGTTAGTACTTACAACTTGAAAGTCCACACTTATAAGTTAAAAGTGTACACTGCGAATCATAAACATTAAATCAGAAAAGTATTACATTTGCCTAACAATAAATTACAGCATCATGGACAAATCGAGAGTTCCGCGCACACTTGCGAAGTTCGACCTCTACATTAAGAGAGTCAATAAATTTATCACCACCGTTAATCCTGCAACATTGCAAACCCATGGAGAACGCTTGGGGTTGACTCCGCAGGAAATAACCCGTGCCGGAGATTTTCTTGCGCAGTGGTTCACCGGCAATCCCGCCAGCCGCGGCATCTATGAGATTCACACCAATCCCAACACCAAGACCAAAAACAGCCGTAACACCGTTGTTAAAATCATGAGGG
>DATDOJ010000263.1:0-4091 GCA_035293345.1 Bacteroidia bacterium | reverse complement strand
CCAGCACATCATAAATTTCCACGCTCTCAATTCTTAATTCAGCATTCTGAATTCTTATTTCATTGGTGGCGGGGTTGGGAAAAAGTGCTGAAATATTCTTATTGACTTCCTGTGACAAACCCGTTGGAAGCGGTAAAGGTTCACCATAGCTCCCAACATATTCTACCGAACAATCCGGATAAACAATAAATTTCCAATAGTGATTGTAAATACAGCCGGATGGACAATCTCCCCATCCATAAGAATATGTAAGCTGGACATTATTTGAAGTGATGCTGTCTGTAATATCATCACCGCTGCCAAACCAGCCGAGAGGAAGAGATTCATAAACGCCTGCTATGCTGCTAAACATGTCAGTAAGAGCATAGGTATTTATATTCGTATCTGCTTCAAACCTGACCGAGTGGAAAAAAAACAACGATAAATTAGTCGAGTAGCTTACAAGATTGAGATTATAACTCGTTATAAGATTATCAACCTGAGCGTTTCCGGTATTCAGATTGCCGAGATGCAATTGCTGCATCCACGCTAAATTTGAATCGGCATGCACATCAATTATTTGTAATGCAGTATCCATAAATGTATGTATGTTATACATTACTATTACACTGTCTCTTGCCGGAAGGGAAGTTGCATTGTAAACTGCAATTAATTTATCGAGCAACGTGTCTGACAAGTTTTGCGGAATCACAACGCTGTCGGCATACGGTGAATTGGTTACATATAATCTTCTTACAACCATCCTGTCTGCATCATCTCTGTACATCGCTCTGATTGCCGGAGACGCATTGCATGAAGAAGGGGTAATCTGTGCTTCAGCAGAAACACATGCAGCAAAAAACAAAACGGACAGAAATTTTTTCATTCTTTATTGTTTAATTAATTTCTTAGCAACACTTCCTTTCTCCGTTCTCACCCGCACAAAATAAATTCCCGGAGCCAGCGAAGAAACATCAACGGAGATTTGGGAATCAGGATTTAGGATTTGGGATTTAAAAACTTTCTCTCCCAGCACATCATAAATCTCAATTTCCTTTATTGCAAATTGCTCCCGATGTATCGGGATGCTTATTGTCAACTGATTTGTGGCGGGGTTGGGGAAAATAGAAAATGTAATTTCTTGAGCAAGATGATTGTCAGTAGAGGTAATTATCTGACAAAGCGAAGTCGTGTCAGGATATAATGTTTGTCCATTCTGCGAAAAGCAAATTAAATCTGAATAGGATTCAACGCCTGGAAAAATCGGTTCCAGTAAACCTGACATACTTCCTATTCCTTCAATTACAGAATAAGCAGGCAGAGGAAAATTAAATCTCTTTCTATAATTAGTTCCTATTAGAATAGAATCTATTGAAGTGAGAATAGGATTATAAGAAAGACAATCATAAAAAGTATCACCAACACTTAAACTAAAATCATAAAGTAAGCATTCTTGAAAACCATTTATATAATAAATTTTTTTTCCAACTGTATCCTGCCTGATTCCACCTCTATATGTGTCATTCCATGAATAATAATTGTTTATAGAATTCCCATAGGCACAATAAATATGACCAGTCCCTGATTGATATATTTTATGGTAACTATTTCCATTTATCAAAGTATCGCCTTGAATAAAATATGAATAGCTTTCTTCTCCTATTATTGGATTTCCAGTTGGAGGCGGAGGACATCCTCCCCAACAACAAGCCCATGAATAAACATTCCACACCGCATTGCTATCCGGAAACGGATGATACACCGAGGTCTGCCCCTGCGCTTCAACGCATGCAGCAAAAAATATCAGCAGTAAAACTTTTTTCATCTCTTTTTATTTCAGTTCAAAGTTCAAAGATGCCCTCTGTACAACTTTCAACTTTGAACTCTCTACTCATCACACAGGCATCTGAACACTTTGCTATTGGTTTACCCGGCTGCCTGGCTGCCTGGAATAGAATCGCGTTTTTTGTCGTTGTTTTTGTTTTTTATGGATTAATATGAAATTAGCTATAAATTTAATGATTTTGCAATATTCTGGCTCCAGTGAATGACTGACTGGTGCCAGTGGATGGCTGACTGGTGCCAGTGGACGGCTGATTGGCCTCAATTAGTGGCTGACTGGTGCCAATGGACGGCTGATTGGCTTCAATTAATGGCTGACTGGTGCCAATGGACGGCTGATTGGCTTCAATTAGTGGCTGACTGGTGCCAATGGACGGCTGATTGGCATCAATTAGTGGCTGACTGGTTCCAGTGGATGACTGACTGACTGCAGCCAATGATTCACTCGCGCCATTGAGCAACTAATTCTGCATAGCGGAGTGTGTTTTCAAACCAATATGCCCGCCTGTAACCTTAAAGAACGTATAAAAAGATACCCATATCAATTCATGTAAAACTTGCCGAGGTCAAGATAACTCTTGCAGAGCTTGTAATTATCATCACCCCATTCAATGAACCATGAAATATTTCCCATGAAAGGATGCTTTGTTATGGCAGTCCTGATTTCATCGGGAGTAAAATCTTTAGTGTAATAACAAAGTCCTCCGTCCTCGGGTTGCTTAACAATGCCGAAATAATCGAGCTGCCAGAGAATGTGAGCGAAAATATGGCATGCGTAGGGAAGCTTCTTTCGCTCTTCGCATTTATTCCACAAATCCTGAAGACCTATTTTTTTATATTTCTTCACAACCTCATAATAAGCCAACGCCAGCCATACATGCGGCACCATGCCTGCATTTTCAAATTCCAAACTATTTTTTAATCCCGAAACGGTGTTCATGGAAATTATTTTATAAACTTAAATGACTTATTGATTCCCTCACCCTCCACGCGGCAGAAATAAATTCCCTGCGGAAGGTTTTGGGTTGATAAACTGATTTGATGCTGCCCAGCACCGAGCGAATAATTTTTCTGTGAAATATTTTTTCCGTCAGCAGAAAAAATGGAGATAGCGTAAGCGGAAGAAGTATTTGAATAGAACTGGAATGAGGTGCTTCCATCTGTATTATGCAAAATGGCTATGTTACTATTATTAGATGATTGCGGTTCACTCACTCCTGTTGTGAGTTGGCATGCAATGGTTGCATTCCATCCGGCCGCAACACCTGCAGAGCCGGTTTGAAAATGGCCTGTAATGCAACCGCCAGATACATCCTGAGAAACAACAGCACTGCTAAAACTTGTTGTGTTGATTGGCCCTGTGAAGATTTGAAGCAGCGGTCCGCCAGTACCTGCTCCGCTATATAACCTGAGAATGTCTGTATTGTCAGCCAACGCCATTGATGAAAACGTTATAGAAACATATTGTCCGGCCAAAGCTGAACAAATAGTAACAGTTCCATTCTGGTTATTGGTATAATTAACACTCGGGTCAAGTTGAGAATCATAGAATATTCCGCTACAGGCATTGAAGGGACCCAGGCTGCCCGTCATGGGCACGTAATAGGTTTGAGCAAAAATATTTTGCAGGGAAAAAACAGTTGAGAAAAAAAGCGGAAGAAATATTTTTGTTCTCATCGAAGATAAATTATTGAATCACCACTTTTCTTGTGGTTATACTTTGGTTTTGCCTGACAAAGATAAAATAAATTCCGGGCGTTAACGATGATACATTAATAGTGCTTAGTGCCTGGTGCTTAGTGCCTGGTTGTTCGCTGAGTATTTTCTTTCCGAGTACGTCATAAATCTCAACAGCATCAATCCTGAATCCTGAATCCTCAATCCTTAATTCATCCGTTGCCGGATTCGGATAAACAGTAAACGCAGAACCGGATGCTGTCCCGTTCGCTATCGGGATTCCTGTGGAAGTGGCAAGCTTAGCAAGAAACATATCATACACACCGGCATTGGTTAAGGTAGTAGAGCCAAAGGTAATGGAGGGGCTGTAAATAGTTCCTGCCACATAGATGTCGCCCGAAGGAATCACAGTAACGGCATTGGCGCTTCCTCCCGGCACACCTATTGCCCAAAGCGCGGTGCCGCTGCCCTCATATTTCACTATAAAAATACCACCCCCTGTTAAAGTAATGGTGCCAAAGGTGATGGGAGCTCCGTATATTCCGACCACATAACTATTTCCCGCAGCATCGGCATCCACAGAATAGGCAATA
>DATDOJ010000262.1:0-3286 GCA_035293345.1 Bacteroidia bacterium | reverse complement strand
AATAAAATTAAACCGGCAGCGCTTCTTTTCGCCATCCCTCTGAAAGCAAGCACCGGCAAGGCATAGACAAGGGCATGAACTTTAAAAACTGAATTATTCAGGGCGTTTTTTTCCATCATACAATTTAATTTTTAATTCCCTCCGAAATTTTCTTTGCCTCAATGCGCTAAAAATATAAATTATCCTGATACAAAAATTATTTTTTTGATTAATGCAACTCTTTTATCGTCCGGCAAATTTATCTGATAGGCAGATATAATTTTTCTTTGCACTTATTTTTATCAACACATCCTTTTTGAAAAACTGAGGTCTTTTCCGGTTCGAATTTTTCCTTGTAATAAGTAAGACAAGCAGAAATTACTTTTCGTTGCTTAGTATTGCTTATATAATTCTGCCCGTGTATTATCGCTCGATAAAACACGGGCAGAATTATAACACTATGATTAAATATAAAGAACGCACTATAACCTGAAACAAATCCGGAAACTTTTTTTTGATTTTAAGTGCCGCATCCGTTCACAGTTTTTTCTTACGGGAAAAAATCATGAGCGGGGTTGATAAAACTAAAACCAAATCCAATAAGAACGTAATGAAACTTAAAACTAACCGAAAAAATTCTTCGTCAATCGTTTTCGCTGTAAGAATCGGGTTCAGGTTTTTTCTTTGTGGTTAATACGCGGTAGAGAAAATATCCGCAAAAGATGGTAACGATGGATGTCCATGTCAACATCATGATTAATGCAGGTGTGGTCATTATAAAAAATTTTTATGATTTATTTTTCAGAAAAGTCCTGCTACTTTCAATATCATTAAAAGGAATCCCGATATCAGAATAACAATAAATATTTTCAGAACAACTTTGGTGCTTTTGTCTTCGTCATTCATAATCTTGTCTTGGTTAGTCATGGTTTTGTTTTTTTATGTTTCGCTTACACGCCTTTGATTGCCTGCGAAAACTCGATGTAGTGCGGATGTTTTTTCGGGGGCGAAAAACTTCCGAGATAGCTTTTGATGAGCCGGATGCGGTCGTCCATACCGTCTTCTCCGTCATAGAGTTTGAGGCGCGCCTTTTCGGCTGTGCCGAGGGGTTCGAGTTTTTTTGCAATCAGTTTGTTGAGCTCGTTGACCTGGTCAACGAGGGCTTGCATTTGCGGAACTTTCAGATTGTTGTCGGGCGGATTGTAGGCAACTCCCAGTGCGGTGATGATGGCTATGATGGTGTTTCCGTGACCGACCATGGCGGTGAAGGATGCTTCGGCTGTGGACCTGCGTTTTTTGGGTTCTTCTCCCGGAGGGGTTTCAATTTTTTTGTATTTCGGATTTATTTTTTTCAGGATGGCTCTGACTGATTTGGCGGATGAGCTGATGGGTTTGAATTCTCCGTTCAGGTAGTTGCCGATTGCCTGATAGCGAGCTTCGAGGCAAAGGGGGTTGGTGTCTTTGAGTTTAAACACAAGCGGGTTGCGCTCGGTGCGGGCGTTGTTCACGGGGATTGCTGCCGTGTCCACCGCGCCATTGGCTGCAAGCACATCGGCAATAAATGCGGTTAGCCCGGCTTTGGCGATGAGGGGGTTGTTTGAGTTGTAGTCGAGCCATGCCTGGATGAATTCATTGGCGTTTTGGAACCTGCCAAGGCGGGTTGGGAAGGTGTGTTGTGAGGTTGACATTGTGATTGATGATTGATTATTGATGATTGATTACTTTATAATTGAGAATTGAAAATTGAAAATTGAAAATTGAAAATTTAGATTTCGGGTTCCTGATTTCTTCCCGTTGTTTGGCTTATTTTATTGGTAGATTATCCATTTTATATTTTCTAAATGCTTATTCTATAATTGGAAATGCTTATTCTGCTTTTTAAAATGCTTGTTCTACAGTTGGAAATGCCTATTCTACATTTAAAAGTGTCTGTTCTACGGTTTAAAGTACTTATTCTACCTTTCGAAATGCCTTTTCTGCAAATTAATTTGTCAATTCTTTGGTTTCATGTGTAACATCATATCAAACATTTGCGGGTTTTTCAATAAATCATCAATTTCCTCAGTGGAATAATCCTGAACATATATTATCTCGCAGGTGTCCTCGTCAGGATAATTGAAATCTATGGCTCCCAAACATTTGAGCACGGTTAAATATTCTGTTATCAGCCGCACTGTGTGTCCATGCTCCGAAGTTTTTCCCATCTTCTTAACAAGTTCGCTTAACATAATTTTCTTTTCCTCTTTTATCAATGCAAACATCAGGCAGGGATAGCCAATGTTATAGCGCAGCCGGTTTAAGTGCATCCTGAATGACGCGGGTGTTTTTTCCATTTCATATAAATCCGTAACTGTCATCTTCTGTAGCGCCCCCTTTTCATGAATACATACATTATCCGGACAATTAAAAACCCTCCGAGTGCAAGAGAAATTATTCCGCCAATCCTGATTGCCCTTGCTTCCACAATTTCGCTCACGAACAGCAGCAGCACAGCCATCCCGAACAAAGAAAATATCAGCATTACGTTATGTTGAATGTTGAGCATCATTATGAACTGTACATTATTGTTCTTTATTATTCATAGCCGCCCCGCCTGCTGTCATCATCACAAGCCATGCTGCGATGACTGATATTATTTTTTCTGCATCAGCCCGAAATTCTTTGAGCCATTTTTTTATTGTGAGCATATTCATATTTCTTAACGGTTAATTTAATCTTCTTTTTTTCTCATCAGGTAAATCAGATTCACACAAGTCAAAACTGCAAGCAAGAGCAGAGCCCACATTACGAATGTTACTATGAGCATATTCACTTCCCGGTTAATCATGGCTGTCCCTGCCGATGCGGCAAGCAAACAACAAGTGAGCAACAGCATTTCTCCCCTTTCTCCGGTTAAGAGTTGTTTTATGAATTGAGTGAATACCGATGAATTCATCGCAATTGCATAAAGATTTTTTTTATTCAACTTTTCTTTTTCCACTTGATAAAATTATTATCCCCAGAACACACATGGCAATCACTATGCTCAGCACCGAACCGGTCATGATAAAGTCGGGGTCGTCCTTTCCGAAGCCAAGCATAAAAAAAAGCACGGCAAACCATGCGAGAACAATTGTAAAAAATATGAGATGCTTTTTATACATGCTTCAACTACAGCGCAAAGTTCTTGGAAGAACCGTTGCAGAAATTAAAACGGAATTAAAAAGGGATTAAAATGGGATTAAAACTTTTTCGCGCGTTTTTTTTCACGCTTACGTAAAGTTCTTATCCTGATAATTGTAAAAATCACCACAGTAATGCAAACAGA
>DATDOJ010000261.1:0-3626 GCA_035293345.1 Bacteroidia bacterium | reverse complement strand
CGGTTTATCAGTCACGCTACTCAGCGTTGGAGAAAGAGAGAGATGAATTGAGAGAAGAGAACCGCAAGCTCCTGGGCGAAATCAAAACCGCACACGTAAAATACATTGCTCTTCTTGAAGAAAAAAAAGAAGCTATGTAGTGTGGCTGAATTGAAAGTGCGCCATTTTCCGCGCCATAATGAGCCAACTGCGCCATCATCACCATTAATTTAATTTGAAATTTGAAAAGGAAAGCAGGCAGAAAAGTTTCCTCTCTGGGTTCGAATCCCGCCACCCCGACAACCGATTTACGAGGTAAAGATGGCGCAATTAAAAAACTGCGCCACCATACCGCGCCAAAACAAAAAGGAAACTTTTTTATGAACAAGCATGGGGAAGCATTTGTTGAGCCGGTGGTGAAAGCCGATGGCAGACGCGGCTATGTCGAATATTTTGTTTTCGCTGACGACATAAAAATCCGTCACAGGAAATATGGGCAGGTCAATCGTTTAAAGGATGACGCTCAGCGGAGAGAGGCATTGGAGAAACTGCGCATCAGAATCCATCAGCAGCTCATGGAAAAACATCAAGCCAAGAAACCGGAGAAGCAAACGAAAGTCCGGCTTGCGCTAAATGAACTTGTCGAGCGAAAAAAACTTTACACCAAACAGAATACATGGCGGACTTATAAAACAGCGGTGAAGATGTTCTGCGATTTCCTCGGAGAAAATAATCCTGGAATAAAAATTACAGAAATAACACGGGAGCACATCAACGACTTTCTTCTCTCCCGTTACGAACGGAAAAACACATCGCGCACGCGCAACAATTATCTGCTCGCACTGAAGACGTTGTTTAATATGCTGCTCGATGAAGAGCGCATTGAAAAAAATCCATGCGCGAAAATATCCGTGGTGGCATCACGTTCGGAAACGCATGTTGCATACACTGATGCGGAGCTGCGAAAAATCAGAACGTGGCTGAATGAGAACGACCGATACACTTTTTTCTTCTGCCAGTTCATCATCTATACTTTTCTGCGTCCGCTCGAAGTGAGGTTTGTTCGCATCCGCGATATTGATATTGAAAACGGAAAGCTCACACTGCCTGCAACATTTTCCAAGACCAGGAGAATGCTCAAAAAAATACCGGAAGATTTTTTGAAAGCCATCCGCAAAAAGAAATTACATAAACACCCGCAGGAATATTTTGTTTTCTCCGCTTCCGGAAAGCCGGGCGCGAAACCCGTTGGACAAAATTATTTTGAGAAACGGTTTAAGAAACTCAAAGACAAACTCGGCTTCTCCCCTCTCCACACCATGTATGGCTTGCGGCATTCTTATGTGAGCCAGCTTGCGCGCAACGGAGCAAAGTGGCACGACATCATGAACCAAACCGGGCACACCACGATGACTGCCTTCAGTAAATACATGCGAAGCTTAGGATTGCAACTCGCTCCCGACCTCAGCGAATTTATCTCGGTGAAATTTTAAAAAGAGAAAGCCCCCTGATGTGCAGGGGGCTTTTCTCTAACGTGGGATTTGTTGCGCAACTATTTTTCAGGGTAACGAATTGTCCCGTTCGCCTCGGCAATTTGCCGCGGAGAAATCTGAAACTTCAAACCGAATGATTTATGATATTGAATCCGCTTGCGCGAGTGCGCCTGGTACAGTTTGGTTTGCAGTTCTTCGAGCTTCCGGAATGCTTCATTCTCGCGGCAGATTATTTTTTGCTGCTCCACATGGTATTTCAAATAATAAATTTCATGCTCCATGTTTTTTAAATTAATCACATCCCCATACAGCAAATGCTCCACCGTTGCATACACCCAAACCTCCAGCTCCGGGCTGAGCCACGCGGCAAATTTGAGCGCCAGCACACGGTGCATCCATGTGCCGCTTTTCGCTTTCACCACCACCAAATCGCTTTCTTTTTTAAAGCCCATCTGGTGGGAATTCCCACCAGTTAGGCATGCTTTGATGAATGATTTTGTGACCTTGTTGGTGAGAAATTCCACCGTGCGTTTGCCGAAAGGCGCTGCCATCTGCGAAGCATTAATCATAACCAGATTAGGGCGCAGGTCGAACTCAATTTCCGTGTTGTGGTATTGAGCGGTTTGAATGTTAGTTTCCATGGCTCAATGGTTTTTGCTTTGTTAATCCTTCAAGTTCCCAAAGCAACTCCGTCAGGAAGCGATAGAAGAATGCATGATGAGATGTTTCTTCCGGAGTCCAGTAAGTGCCTCCCTCATGCTCCAGCGCCATGAAGAATAAATCCTTTAATGATTTGTCGCAATCATCAATGGGACATGCTGAAAAAAAATCTCTTAACTTTTTACTGATGGCGTTTTCGGTGCCGGACGCAAGCCGTGCCTTACTGTTGTTCGGGCGGGACTTGGGGTGTTTTCTGTTTACCATTGTAATAAAAATATGGGCAGGTCAGCGGTAAACAGAATGTAGCATGGCTACATGTGAGCTTAGGAAGTTGCATCCATTTGCCTGCCCAGTTTTTTGAAAACAAATTCCTTGTGATTTGCATGCTTACATTCGTTTACCGTTGGCAAACATACGAAAAGAAACCGAACCGGCAAACGGGGCGGGGAAAGTTTTTAACAGGTCACCAGTCGGACTTTTTATCGGAGGAAGACATTGTTTTTATAATTGAGGCAATCATGCCTTCTCTATGGGAATATGCCTGTTGTTTAATGCTCCTCCATTGTTTAAGAGAAATTCCTCCCTTATAGTGCATTCCATTTAAGTTGCCTTGTGAGGGAACTTGGCTGGCTGGATTATGAATAAAGTCTTTTAAAACAACTTTGTACCTGCCAGCACGAACAAAAATTGAAGCGGTGAAATCTACATAACCGCCATCATAGACCATTCCCAATGCTTTATAAGTTACTTTAATACTGCCGTGTCCGATTAGCTTTCCGCTTTCCTTATCATCCATCTGAAGAACATTGTTAGCGCTCTTAAAATTATTTGCAAACCATTCTCTTGCTCTGCTATAAAGTTCAGTTGATGATATTGAAGTGTCAACTTCAAATATTTTTTCAAAATCAATAGTCAGAGTGTCAACATTCTCCTGTGCAAATGTGGAAAGCGTCATAAGAGTAAATAATAATGGCAGAAGTTTTTTCATGTTGAAATGTTTCCGCCAAAAGTAAATATTATTTTTACACGCGATGTCTGACACCCACCCCACCATACTTAACAACGTTATGGAACTCATCATGGCAGAGTTCCGCCCGGTGAAAGAAAAAGAGAAGCCGGATGTGGAGCTCACGATGCCCGACTTAGTTTATAAAGCATCGAAGTTCACAGGCGCAGAAATTCCTGCTGTCGAAATGAACGCGCTGATGAAACAGAACGGTTTTGTCGCTAAGTTCAAAATGAAAGGCATCACCGCAAATTTTTACTGGCAGATGAAGCTCAATAGGTGATTATGCAATCTTGCTGAATTCGCGCAGGGCTGCGAGTTGTTTTTGTTTCAGTTCCAATTCCGTCAGCACAACATCAGATTTAATTCCTTGCTTCAGTTGTGTGTTCAGCTCATCAATACTCTGCTGATGCTGCTGCATGAGGGTGTTGCTTTGCCGAATGACTGCGCCAATGCTGTCAAGAAAATCGAGCAGAGCGTCCAAACGC
>DATDOJ010000260.1:0-8446 GCA_035293345.1 Bacteroidia bacterium | reverse complement strand
CTCGGAGAAACTGTAAAGAACTTTTCTTACAATTTAAAAAAGGGAACTCACGAGCTTCCGCTTTCATTAGATGATTTTGCTCCCGGATTTTACAACATGATTGTGAAAACACCTTCACAAAATCTTGTTGTGAAAATGATTCGGGGAAAATAATTGCCTCACCCCAACCCTCTCCAAAGGAGAGGGAGTTTGCACGAATTTATATTTGTATTTAATCCCAGACAGACGTCCTCCCCGTTCTGAAATATTGTTTCAGCTTCAGCAGGAAGGCGAGAATGAGATAAACAATTACCGGTGAGCCGATGGCGAGGAAAGAAGTGTAGATGAAAAATTTCCTGATGTCGGCTGAAGGGATGGAAAGTTTTTCCCCGAGCCAGGTGCACACACCGAATGCCTGCTTTTCGAAGAACGCTTTTGTGTCGTTGACCAGTTTCATGACTTTGCCGAAATGAGTTTATTTCCGATGCCGCAAGTTAAGCATTTTTTCTTTGTGCAATACTCATTGAACAGTTCGAGCAGCGCCTGCGAACGAAAAGAATTGTCTGCTTCAATTCCAAGCGACTCCCATTTGGTGATGATTGAATTTTTTTCGGGCGAAAGTTGCTCAAGAAATTTCATGGCGCGTTCCTTCAGCAGTTCATCATTGCGGTTCATGCCGTAAGAAAAAATGAGCGGGGCAACCGTATTGATGATAATATTTTCGACAGCAACTTCTCCGAGATGTTTTTCACGCAGCTGCGATTTCTTTTCAAAGGTGTAATGCGACTTCCAGTAATCCGAAACGGAAATGTCAAATAACTTTTTCACTTGCTTTACTGTTGTGCATTCAAGAATTTTTGAAAACAGGTGCGATGAGCGGTGAACAAGCTGTGCGTATTGTGCAATGCGAATGGTCGGAAAATTGGCGGGGCGCAGTCGGAGAAACTTCCAGGGAGACGAAACTTTATTCTCAAATTTGAATTTGGAATTCAGGAAAGCAAATTCCTTTTTCAGTGTTGCAGGATATTCCTCCGTAAATCTTTTCTCCAGCATTCCCGCCTGCCCGAAAAGCATTGCTTCTATCTGCGGTAAATCATTTCTGTGTTTCGCCAGTGCAGAAAGCGGAAGCGAACGTGCAAGTTCTTCAAAGGGCTGCGCATTGAGTTTGAATCCGAAATTTCTAGCGATGAGAAAATAAAATGTTTCTTCCCAGTTGTTTTTGTTTTGTTTCAGCATCGTGAAAATATCTTTCGATTTCCGTTCGAGGCGCTCCACAAGCATCCGTTCCAGCCAGTGGTTAACCGTAAAACTTCCAACCGATGAAATTTGTTTCTCGCACAGAATTTTGTGGCGGCTGTTAATTAACCGCTCATAATTTTCAATGTAAAGTTTTTCAATTCTGCCTTTCAGCTCAAGCGTGGGAATGGAGCTGTTGTCTTTACGTTTTAATTCTTCATCATGCTCCTCCACAACATGGAGAATGATGTTGTCATATTCTTTATCGTTGTGGTGTAAATGTTTCTGCCAGTCGGAAGAACGCTGGTGAATTTCCACATTGCCAGCCCAAAGCGTGCTGTCTATTTTTATTCTCGCATTGAAAAAATCCGGACCGGCATCCGTGTTATGTGTGCCCGGATGTTCGACAGAAATTTTTTCTCCACCGGTTGTTTCAAGATTACTTGTTTTGTACAAACGGTGTTTCCAGATGTAGTGAAGAAAATCTTCTGTCATTATCTTCGAAATACGAATTAGTACGAAAATACGAATTACGAATATGGAAACTAAAAACTGCCTACAAATACTTTTGCAACAGTTTTTCCATCTGCTGCTGAACTTTCACCGCTTCTGCTCTTGCCTTTTCGGCAAAGTCATTTCCGCTGCCGGCATAAATAATTTGCCGCGAAGAATTGACAAGCAGCCCGCATTGTTGGTTCATGCCATGCTGGGCGACTTTTTCCAAATCGCCTCCCTGTGCGCCAACGCCCGGGATGAGAAGAAAGTTTTCGGGAGCAAGTTCGCGCACACGTTTCAGATATTCGTCTTTCGTTGCGCCAACGACAAACATCAGGTTATCCGGGTTTCCCCATGACATTGTTTTGCGGATTACCTTTTCAAAAAGCATTTCTTCTCCATCGCTCATGAATTGAAAATCTTTAGCTCCGTCATTTGAGGTTAGCGCAAGAACGATGGTGAACTTTCCCGCGTAATTCAGAAACGGTTTCACCGAATCCTCGCCCATGTACGGAGTAACCGTGACTGCATCAGCATCATAATATTTGAAAAATGTTTCGGCATACATGGTTGATGTGTTTCCGATGTCACCACGCTTTGCATCAGCAATTGTGAAAATATTTTTTGGAATATATCGAAGTGTCTTCTCGAAACTTTCCAATCCCATGCTGCCGAGCGATTCATAAAAAGCGAGATTCAGTTTGTAGGCAACACACACATCATGCGTGGCATCAATAATCTGTTTGTTGAATTCGAATACTGCATCCTCCGATTGCAGCAGATGGGCAGGAATTTTTTTCAGGTCGGTGTCAAGCCCGATACAGAGAAAACTTCTTTTCGCTTTTATATTTTCAAAAAGTTGCTGGCGTGTCATAAGCAGGATGGGCGATTGCAATAATCGTTAAAAAAAATGAAAAGTTTGCATTGCGCTTGATAACCTACGTTTGATTGTAATAAAAATCCCCGAATGCAGAATTGAATTTTGCATTCGGGGATGAATTCGTAATTAGTAACTATTTAATAACTGAAAACCGAAGTGATTTTTGATTTATTCCATCAGAGATATTGACTAAATAGACCCCTTCCATTATATCAGGTAATTCTAATTCTTTTCTATTGTATCCTTTTCTTATAATAAGGTTTGTTGACATTACGTGGGCGCCTAAATAATTGATTATACTTAATTGCATCTTACCATCACGGTCAGAATTAATAATAAGGTCAAACCTATCTTCCACTACAGGATTCGGAACAATCTTAATTGAAAAATCTGGCTCCGATTCACCGGAGTAAATTAACTGACGAGGAGGTTCACCTCCATCACAGACGGTTACCCATTGACAAGATTCAAGTTCTTTGCAAATGAGGGTTGAATCAATGTTCGGAACATTAATTTGATAACACAATATTCTTAAACAAACGTAATATGTTCCCGGAGAGGCATAACTATGTATAAAGGATGCGGTAGAATTAGTAAACATACTTGTAAAATCTCCGAAATCCCAAAAATAAGTAGTAGAGTATATTGCTGGGCATGGTGTACTCAGATTCACAAACATTATGTCAAGGCAATTATCCATAGGGAAATAGGTGAACAACGGAGTGCCACAGTCGTCACGGCAATCATTTATTGTTACTTCCTCGCAGTAAGTACAGCAAATACCCCCTTCACAAATTATTGTTAGACAAACATTATATGTCCCGCTGTATTGATAAGTATGGCTGGGATTTGCTAATGTTGAGTAGTTACCATCACCGAAATCCCACCAATAGGAAATGGGTGAAGGACAAGGAAATATTGTTATTTGGAAATTGACAATGCAAGGTGGTACGTATGTCCAATCGAAATCAAAGGGTGCCCCCTTACAAGAAAAAGAGCAATTATTGATTGTTGAATAGGTAAGGATAGGTGGAACCGGGACAGCAATTTCAGGCCACTGGTCACCGCAGAAGCTTTCGCAATGTAAAGTAATTGTTGGCAAAGCAATTGTTGCTGCATCGCAATTTTGCACAAGGCGCAGCCGTATGCAAATTATATCTGCAGCGTGCAGGTAACCACATTCATTTAGAGGGTAGCCAAGACCGTAACCAAGATTGCATAAATCCGGAATCGAAATATCAGCCACCCAATCCAGACCTGACGGATATTGATTGCATGTCAGGAAGATTCCAGTGGCAGGATTATACCATTCAGCAATTAATATTTGTGTATTGAGAAGACCCGATATCGTAAGAGATACAGTACTAATTAATGTTACCAGACCTGGCTGGTCAGAGTTAAAACATGCTTCAACTGTAAATGGGTCGCATAGATTAAACTGTGTAATGGGACCGTTTGCGTCATACACATCATAACTGGAATTGAGATTATAAAGCGCTCTTTGGATTGAAATAGTACGCTGATCAGCAAAGCAAGTTTGAGCATAATTTTGGTCAGTTGGGAATCCCTGGCAATCCCAACCCCAGTTGACTGTTATGGGAAATACAAGGTTTGGGGGAGGGCAGGAAATCAGGTCTGCGCAGACACGAAAACAATAATAATCTCCTGGATTCAGAGGATTGTTTAAAGCATTGACAAGTTGATAAACACCACCCGAGAAAACAAGTGAAGAATAATTTCCATCACAGTTTAAATCCGCTTCTATTATCCAGTTAGCAAGATATGGTGATGTTAATGCTGGATTAATATACATATATAAATTGTAAGCAGCATCGCTTGCAGCAGAACTATTTGCAATAATAAAATCCCAGCAAACCTGGGTTGTGTTTACATCTGATAAGATTGCTGTTGGATAGAAATTCAGGTTAAGCATGGGTGCCGGATTTGGATCGGAATATCCATAGCTTAATGGTTGCTGATATGTGTTTGTTCCGCCATTGCAATCTGTAAATCTAAAAGTCGCTTCATAGGTGCTTAAAGGAATATCAACAACGTTTGAGTACGGTACATCGCAATTAGGTACATAACGAATACTATATCTTTCAAGAAACACTTCCTCTCCGAATGGTAAAACACAAATAGCTGGATTCGTTGTTGTCTCAGGAGTGTAATAAGAAATAGAGGGAATATCAGGGTCGTTGTTAAAATTAAAAGTTGTAGCTAAAGGCGATTGGGTAAAAGCACAGCCATTAACACATCCTATTGGATTACAACAAGGTGTGCAAAGGTCATCCCAATCATCATATCTCCTGTAATGAGCAGTAGTTGTTGGTGGGCTAAGAATATCAACATCAAATCCAGTTGGTACATTCACAATATAGTCGGTTAATGAAATAGGGGGTGGTCTAAATTCATACTCAAATGACATTTCAGCACCGCCAGCTATAGTTGTAGCAGCCCATGGGGTTGAAAGCGGGTTGCAGGGATAACCAAAATAGTCGCCAAGATTATTGATTGACTGCAAGCTGAAGAACGTATGTCCTGCTCCGCCTCCTTCGCATATAAACTGATGTGCCTCGGCATAATCCTGCCAATCCTGAGGAGTGAGCAAAGATGAATAGTCGGTTCCATTAGCTTCCGGTAAACTGGATATTGCTGAAATGGGAGTAATGGGATTGACAACATCTCTCACCAAGCACATACGGTTTATAACGAGAGAGAAATGGTCATCAAGGTGATAATCCGTGGGCGGCTGATTGCCGCAAACTTTAAAGCGAAATATAAGCTTGTATGTCTGGTCTACATTAAAGGCGAATGGCGGTATACAATTAGTACAACTTGGTGCGGGTATTACATCACCTCGAAATATCTTAACATAAAATTTTTCTGTATTAATAACATACTCGACATTGGTGTTAGGGTTCGTGTAAGTGTTAATTATCCATTCATCTCCTGATGCACCCGTTACGGTAAAATCAACAGAAGTCCATTGAACATCGAAGCCGGTAAGGTTATTCGTTTTAGGGAAATATTTTTCCAGATACAAATGCGTCAGTTCAGCACCATTGGATTGCATATGAGAATACATCCATGCATTAGGTGGAAATGCGCCATTTTCAAAATGGGCTTCCAAAGTACTTTCAATAAGGTCTCCCCTGAATGAGCGCTCATCATTAATTAAATTAAACTCAGAGTATAAAGGTGTAATTGGAACAGGAGCAGAAGTATTTATGACGGCATCATTCTCAGGATCTTCAAATCCATAGGTTGTTCTTCGAATTACATCATTATCTACAATGATACCGGGAGTAACGCAGCCGGCACAATGCACAAACTTTACCGCGTCTTTTGATGCAAGTGGTATCCAGCAAAAAGGATCACCGGTAGCTGTTATGGCTCCATAACAGTAATATCCTCCGCAAGGTAATGAAGAGAAGAGACGTTTTTTAGGAGCGAGATAATATTTTACTCTATATCCAGCCATGGGCTGGCAGGCATCACAGCTCGAATACATTGTAAAATTTAATCTCCCGTGTTGTAAGAGTTGGTTTAAAATAAACATGGGGGTTTGTCCAAGAGAAATTGCCAATGCTCCTATTTGATCTTCAAGGTCAAAGTAATATTCGTATGCCTTTGCGCAATACAAACCATTAGTTGCACACCCTAAAGGATTATTCGCACACGGCTGAATAGAATATCCAAGAGGTAAATTGTCAACAAAACACCCTGCCAATGGTTGCAAAATAAAATTTGGGTCATTGTTGGAATGTGTAATGCTAACAGCACTTACCGGAGTGTTTGAATTCAGTAAATTCAATCCCTCATCCATTTCTATAACCACTTTTAATACACCAGAGGGGAGCGGGTTTGCCATATCGAATGGGTATGTGTTAAAGAAGAGATTAAAATCCCTGTCACCCGAAGTAGGAGAGTCGAAGTTAAATGGCATTTCTATAGGCGCCTGTTCATTGGAATTACCATAAAGATCAAAAGGTGCGATGGGGATATATGTTATGTCTTGATGCAAATCCACGAATGGTGAAACAGTATTTTCATGAGAGTAAAAACTGATTCCGCCACTCAGTCCGTGATAGGGCGCCTGGTCCCATGTATTAAGAGTGGATGGATTCGGAAGGGGTATCGTTGTAAACGTATTCAATTCACACTCATCTTCAACACTAACCTGAAAGTTCCATTGGTTAATATATTTTGGCTGGTTCATTACTTGCGCCTCTGCATCGTAACAGCAAAGGTTAGTAGTGAATTCTACTTCTATCGCTCCACCATTGGCAGGAATATTCTGAACAATCATTGTCCAATTCAAGAGCGTTGTTCCTCCGCAGTAAGTGCAGGAAGGAGAATTACAATTATTTGAAGTAGTGGAAACTACATTGCATAATCCACAGTTTGGGAAAGGAGTTACAGATGATGAAATAACCTTAGAAAAACTATTTCCATTAGTAAAATCAGAAAGTTTAAGTGTCATCATTGCTATATCCACCTGCCCCGTATTCTCTACCCTGTATCTCCATACCAGGTTATCGCCAAAGCATTGTTCTGCTTCTGCCTGCCAAAGATTTACGGGAAGCAGTCGTGTTATACTTACTTCCCTATCCAGATCCAGGTCATCGGGCAGAGAAAACCATTGCGAAACAGTATTTTTACAATGGTTAGGTGCAGAGCAATAATCCGGGTCGAGATAAAAATCCGCACACACATACTCCAACTTTGCATTGATGTCGTCCGGACATTGGTCCTCACAATCGATGATATGAATGTCAACGGATATACTAAGTGTTCCTCCAGGAGGAATATTAATCGGAGCCACATACTGACCAAAATTATTTCCGCTGATGGAAACAGGTGAAGTTATAGAATAAGTTCCACCATTCTCTACATTAAAACGTCCGCAGGGATAAGGGTCTAGTTCAAATTTTATTGCAACATGGGCTTCAGTAGTTGTTGGATTTGTATATTGAAAAGTCAATGTTAAATATTGATTGTATGCCGTAGGATATGCCGTATTAGCATTTCCTAAGTTAATTATTGAAAATGTCTGAACGTTCATAGTGTATGTGTCAATTCCATTCGGTAATCCATTCGGTGAATTAACATTCCAATTCTGGCCATCGCTTGAAGAGAAAACCATATCTACGTTAACAGATGGGCTTTGTGAAGCAGCGCACTCTAATAAAGAACAATCAATATTAAGTTGATATACAAATGAATTTAAACCCTGCAGAACAGGCAATTCAAACCAGTTGTTTACAGCATTATAAGTTATTCCAGGCAAGTTGATAAATTCATATGGGTTTTGATTGCATGTACCGGATAGGATGCATGGAGCATTCATTGTAATAAAAAGTGTGCAAGCACTATATGAATTGACATCTAAAATGAAATTATTATAATTTCCACCCGCTTCATTACAAACCATCGGGTTAGGAAAACCAGCAGGATAAAGCGGTCCGATATTTATAAATCCGTTTTGTTGTGCTTTAGTGATGATAGAAAATAGCAAGCAAAGAGTGCTGATAATAATTGTGATCTTTGTTTTCATGTTAGTTTATTTTAAAAGTTAAATTGATTTTTTATTTTTCCATTTTCAAATTGTCTCATTGTCAAATTTTCAAATTGCACTCACACATGAACTAAAGAAACCTCCACCGCAAACACGGTTTCCTCTTCGGGCAGTTCTACCACTACATCCTGCGTCACATAATCGGGATGCGAAAAACGGAACGTGGCTGAGCCGGTAATCGTGCTGGTGATGATGCAGTCGCCCGAAGCGTTGGTAAGTTGTATGTTATCGGTTTGCACCAACTTGCTCTCCACCCCTTCGATGCCTGCATTGGT
>DATDOJ010000259.1:0-7400 GCA_035293345.1 Bacteroidia bacterium | reverse complement strand
ACCAATGCAGGCATCGAAGGGGTGGAGAGCAAGTTGGTGCAAACCGATAACATACAACTTACCAACGCTTCGGGCGACTGCATCATCACCAGCACGATTACCGGCTCAGCCACGTTCCGTTTTTCGCATCCCGATTATGTGTCGCAGGATGTGGTTGTCGAACTGCCCGAAGATGAAACGGTGTTCGCGGTGGAAGTGGCGCTGGTGCATGTGTGAGTGCAATTTGAAAATTTGACGATGAGACAATTTGAAAATGGAAAAATAAAAAATCAATTGGCTAATGCTGAATGATTGAATCAACAAATCAATAAATCAATAAGTCAATAAATTCTTAAGTTATAAATCAATTTAACTTTTAAAATAAACTAACATGAAAACAATTACTAAAATTTTTCTCGCGCTGCTGGTGGCGGTGTTCAGTGTGCTCAATGTGAATGCTCAGACACTTGGCTTTACTTATTCTCCTTCGGATACAATTTATGTCGGAGATACGGTGACGTTTACGAATACGTCAACGGGGTTTGATACTACCGTGAGATGGGTTTGGAATTATGGGGATTACTGTTCTGTTCAATCCTTCGATACAATTAATTATCCGTTGGCGGGTTGTAATGATACGCTTGCATACAACGTGATGAGCAGCATATTTCAATACCAGATTCCGGGGGGAAAAGAAGTAACCTTAACAGCTTTGAGTATGTCTGACGATACCCTCGATGTAATGACGCTCACTTTACAGATTAGCATGGTTCCATGTATCTGCCTGAATCCTGTATGCGATTTAATTGACAATGGCGACTTTGAATGTAACCCGACTTCATGGAACTGCACACCTACAACACCTACAAATAATAATCCACAGGCAAATTTTACACTGCTTTGCAATTGGACAAGTCCAAATAATGCTACTCCCGATTATTATTATCCATGCACTACTAATTGCCCTCTCGCAAGCGATTGCTGGGTTCCCGAAAACCCTGTTGGATGCTCTGAGGAATTTAGCGGCAAAGCTTACGTGGGTCTTGGAGCGCTTATTTGGCTTCCAGGTTTTAATGTATGGGAACAATATCACGAGTACATACAACAACAGTTGAACTTTCAAATGAATCCGGGTCAAAGCTATCAATTCGTAATTCGTGTAAGAAGAGCTAACAAATCAGATTTCGTTACCAACGGATTGCAGGCAGTGTTCACCACCGGCCCGATGACTGCTGTCGGCTTCGGAATTCCTTTGCCAGGTGCTAACAATTGGGAGCTAATTGATATTATTCCTACGTTGAATTGGACGTTGAACGCTATTCCAGTTGTTGATATGTGGACCGAATATACATTTACATTTACTCCTTTATCTGGATACAACTTTATCACCATTGGAAATTTCAAAGCCGATCCCGGAAATTCAGTTGGTGTTTGGCCTTATCTCTACGGTGCTAACCCCAATGTAGTCAATGGTCCTTTTATAGCGCCAGTTAATCCGGTAACTTTCGGGCAATGCTGGCCTTGTAATGCGTTGTACAATTGCTCTGCTGGTTCTAATCCTAAACCATTTTGCTATTTTTATATTGACAAAGTTGAGCTGATACCGTCTTCTCCACAAGTAGCAATCACCGGCTTTCACAACACCTGCGTGGATGCCAACAGCAACAGCACATTTTCGGCAACCGTTACCGGTGGAGCTCCACCATTCATCTATAACTGGACATTCAGTAACGGCTTCTCCAATTTCACGCAAGCAGGCAACTCAATCACTGTAACCAACTGGGCAGGATTCACCAATGGCGCTGCAACGCTATGTGTTACTGTAACCGATGCCAACGGATGCCCCGATACTGATTGCATCCCGGTTTTTGAATGCTGCGATGAATGTAAACAGGATCCGACAACTTATACTATTAATAATCTTAATGTGGCGGGTGTTGCCGCGCATCCTGTTATAGGTTTAGCATTTTTTACTTTTCCTATTACAAACGGATTTGAGTTGAACTTGGCAACCGCTCCTTCCAATCCACCAAAACGCATTATTGTAAATGGAACTTTCGAAGTGGATCAAAATTTCACTTTTCGTAATGCTGAATCAATCTGTTTTGCCCCGGAAGCAAGAATTATTGTTCATCCCAACTGTACTTTGATTTTTGAAGATTGCGGTGAACTAATTGCTTCATCATGCCCATTGGTTATTGACGGAATTGTGATTGCTAATAAAATCATGTGGGATGGTATCTATCTGGAAGATGTTTCTTCACAACTGATTATGAACCCGACCTTTTCAGGCAGCGGCTATCATCTTGATGTCAGGGAAGCAAAAAATCCTGTCGTATCACAGAACGGTGGCGACTATCAGATTCAGGATGTCATTCTTCAACATAATAATAAGGATATTGTAATGGAGCAGTTTAACGGAACACAAAACTCATTTATTAAACATTGCCGTCTGTTTTCTTATCCGGCCTACATGCTTCCTTATTATACCTATGCTCCTCCTTTTCCCAATCCCAATCCCCCTGTGCTGAACCCTGCATTGCCACGCACACATACCGGAGTTGAAATCAACGACAACTTCCAGTTTGTTACCATCGGTGACGGAACAAATCCTGCTTACCAAAACACATTCGAATACATGGACTACGGAATACACTGCATCAACAGCAGCTTGCAGTCATTTAATAATTTCTTCACCGACATTCGCTCGTATGCTCCTGCCTGCAAGGGCACGGGCTGTCCTCCCCCGAAAGGTATCTGCATTTATTCGGAACAAATTGCAAGCAATGTGAACATGACCATCGTTGGAGGAAACAATAATCCCGATGACCCGAATATTTTTGATGACTGCTCCTACGGTGTTTTCATCACGGGCGGATGGCAGGACAACACAATTACATGGAACACTTTTGATGATGTGAACAACGGAATCAGAGTTGAGCACTGCAAAGGACCGGGCGACATTGATATTATTGAAAATGATTTCGACAAGTTTTATTCTGCAATCAACCTCACCGATAATGGCGCGGCACATATTGATATAGGGCTGAACGATTTCAATGCGAATTACACCACCACACAGCAATCAACTGCAATTTATGTTGGCGAACCGCAGGCAATATCGCATGTCAACACGCTCAATATTCACGACAACGATATTTTCCGCGTCACGAACGGAATTCATCTTGTAAATGAGCGAAGCATATTCTACAATTCTTTAATTGTTAATTCCAATAACATATATTTTGGCGATAGTCATCCTTCCAACTGGTTCAGCTACGGATTGAAAATACGCAACTCGAGCAGCGTGTGGGCGGGATATAACAGCGCATATAGATGCCTTCCGGCTTTTACTCAGCCACCTATGGGTATGAATCCGGGCAACTGGGTGCAAGCATTATTCCCGGCCGGCTATGTTTACCCTACCACGGCTCCCACGCAAAGCCGCCTCACCGGAATATCTTCCGAAACAAGCAGCATGACAACTATGATGAATAACTACATCGGCTATCTCGGCACAGGCATCCGGTGCTTTAATTTATACATGCCTAATTATCTTAACTGCAATGTGATGGGTTACAATCAAATTGGTGTTTGGCTCGATAACGACCCAAATCCGGGAGCACCTGGTGAACAGGGTTTTGCTTCTCCCGGTTATGCTTCTGATAACAGGTGGAACATTGGTCTAAATAGCAACTTTACGCCTTTTGCTGATATTTTTGGACCACCACCTACAGCAATAGGGGATATTTGGTACTTACGTCCAACAGCAAATGGGTATGAATTCGAGCCCCAGATACTTAATGTTCCTGGTATTGTTAATCTTCAAGCAGTTAGCCCCATAAATCCTGATTGCTCTTATACCATTCCGCAACTTGCCGACCTGGATGCGTTGCAAAAAGCATTGGCAGACATTATCAGAACCACGCGCATAGAAGATATTGCCATGACAGAACAGCAAATCTTCTTTACCCAGCTCGATGTATATAAGGAATTGATGTACAACGATACGCTGCTGAATATAGGAACTACCCCTAACGAAAATGAATACCTGCAGGCGTTTTACGACAGCGCAGGCGCAACAGACATCGGAGCAATGGCGAGCGTAAAATTTTTGCTTGGTGAAAATGATACAACAGGTGCAAGCATAGCCAACTCGCAAATCACTCCCGATAACCAGGCAGAGGAAAATGAGCAAGTAACCAACGAGATTTATCTTGCTACCTGGGCGCAGGATATTTACGCGCTCGATTCATTACAGGACACAACACTCAGTGCCATTGCAGCACAAAATCCTTTAAGTGGAGGTCCCGCTGTTTACGTGGCAAGGGCAATGCTCGGAGTTGACTACGATGACTTTGGACCGGAAGAGGAAAATCGCCTCGAAGCGAATAATTCTGAAAGACCAAAATATATTCATGTTTATCCTAACCCTGCAAGCGATGAATTGAATGTTGATTATTCATTGGGAGAAAATGAACTCGGATTGCTTTCAGTAACCGATTTACTCGGCAGGGAAATAATGAATGAAAAACTCCATTCGTCTCAGAAGTCAATTAAAATATCAACGAAAGACATAGAAGATGGCATGTATTTTCTTCGCCTTATTGTAAACAATGAATTAATCGGCTTGCAGAAACTATTGATTGCAAGATAAAATTGGAAGAACTTAAAAAGAGAGGTAACTTTACCTCTCTTTTTATTTTATGAAAGATATTGCAGCAGTTATTGTATCGAGCTTGTTATCATCTGCGCTCGCTGCTCAAAACTTAGTTCCAAACTATAGCTTTGAGATGTATGATACATGTCCAAATACTTCCAGTCAAATTCGTTATTCACAATATTGGTTTCAACCAAATGGACCTCCGACATTTACTTGGCAAGCAACGAGCAGTTCGGATTATTTTAATGTTTGTGGTACAACCGGTGCCGGTATTCCTTCAAACTTTGCAGGGTTTCAATTTGCAAGAACAGGAAATGCTTATACTGGAATTGCCTTTTCGTGGTTTGCTCCTGTTCCTACCGCAAGAGAGTATTTAGAGGTCGGATTAATATCTTCATTAACAAATAATAAAAAATATTGCGGAGGGTATTATGTTTCTCGTGGTGAGGGCTTTAGAAATGCCTGCGACAGACAGGGTATGTATTTTGACACGGACAGCGTCTTTTATTTTTCACCATCATATGCCCCTTTAATTAGAAACCCGCAGGTAGAAAATACTGTTGGAAATGTAGTCACAGATACAGTGAATTGGGTTTTAATCAAAGGTGCGTTTATCGCACAGGGAGGAGAGCGTTTCGTACTTCTTGGCAATTTCAGAGATGTACCTTCTACCACAACAATATTAATTTCTTCCGGTTTTGCCGGAGCGTATTATTACATTGACGATGTCTTTGTAGAAGAGATGCAAGTGGACACAGCCAATGCTGCAGGAGACAAAACAATTTGTCTCGGAGATAGTGTAACGCTTGGCACTCCGCCTTGCGGTGGTTGTTTGTATCAGTGGCAAACAGATGCCAGCTTAAATGATACAACTGTTGCGCAGCCCGTTGCAACGCCAACACAAACTACAACTTATATTTTAATAATGACAGACACCAGCACCGGAACTATTTGTGAATGGACAAGCACAGATACGGTAACGGTTACAGTAATTCCTTTTGCTCCGCAACTTGCAGATGCAGGCACAGAGCAAACAATATGCAAAGGGCAACAAGCAACATTGGGTGTTGCGCCCTGCGGTGGGTGTACATACCTATGGCAACCATTTAACAATCTCAACAATGCAACCATTGCACAACCCACAGCCATACCAACACAAACTACTGCTTATGTTTTAACAATGACAGACAGCGTTCCTCCCTGCGCAAAAACAACAACGGATACTGTTACCGTAACTGTAAATGATTGCAGTGAGCAGCCACTCGAAATTTACGACATCTTCACTCCTAATGGAGACACAAAGAACGAAACGTTCTACATAAAGAATCTGCCAGCAAATTCTTCACTGCAAATATTTAACAGGTGGGGCAGCAAAGTTTATGAGAGCAGCAACTACCAAAACAACTGGGATGGCGGCACTGTGCCGGACGGGACTTATTTTTATTTGCTTATGCTGCCGGGCAAAGAAACTTTTCATGGGTTTGTAGAGATAAGGAGATAAGAAAGTAAAACCGCAGGAAGATAAATCCTGCGGAGCGGTACCATTGTTAAGCAAAAACTTTTCTCAACTTAACTTTTCCGTCACCGGTTTTTTCATTGCCGGCTGTTCCGTCTTCTTTTCTTCCTGTAAAAAAGGATAGCGGTAGTCCTTTGGCGGAACAAAATTTTCTTTAATCGTTCGCGGGGAAACCCAGCGAAGAAGATTGAGCATGGAGCCGGCTTTGTCGTTTGTGCCGGATGCTCTCGCTCCGCCAAACGGCTGCTGCCCCACCACAGCGCCTGTGCATTTATCGTTGATGTAAAAGTTTCCCGCTGCCTGCTGAAGTTTCTTTGAAGCAAGTTCAATGGCATTCCTGTCCTGCGAAATGATGGCACCTGTCAAAGCGTAGATGCTTGTCCTGTCAATCACATCGAGAATTTCTTCAAACTTGTTGTCATCATAAATATAAATGGTGAGCACCGGTCCGAAAATTTCCTCGCACATGGTAACATAGAACGGGTCTTTCACCAGCAGCACGGTCGGCTCGATGAAAAATCCTTTTGACTTATCGCAGCCGCCACCTGAAATAATTTCAACTCCGGAGTCCTTTCCTGCAGCATCAATGTACGCAGCAATTTTATCGAACGAAGTTTCATCAATCACGGCATTCACAAAGTTGGAGAAGTCCTCTGTAGGACCAACTTTAATAGTGTTCAAATCACTTACGATTTTTGTTCTCACATCGCTCCACAGCGATTTCGGAATATAAGCGCGCGAGGCAGCCGAACATTTCTGTCCCTGGAATTCAAACGCGCCACGGACAAGCGCAGTCACGAGCACATCAACACCGGCTGACGGATGGGCAAGAATAAAATCCTTCCCTCCTGTCTCTCCAACAATGCGCGGATAGGATTTATACTTCGAAATATTTTCACCAATCGTTTTCCAGATATTCTGAAACACGCCCGTGGAGCCCGTGTAATGAATGCCGGCAAAATCGGGGTGCGAGAAAATAACTTCGCCCGCATCGGGACCGGAAACATAAATGAGATTAATCACTCCGGGCGGCAGTCCTGCTTCCATAAAAATTTCCATCAGCACAGAGGCGGAATAAATTTGTGTGTTGGCGGGCTTCCACACCACTGTGTTTCCCATCATGGCTGCAGAGGTCGGCAGGTTGGCAGCGATAGCTGTGAAGTTGAAAGGCGTGAGCGCAAATACAAATCCTTCGAGCGGGCGCTGTTCTACCCTGTTGTAAATTGTTTTGGATGAAACGGG
>DATDOJ010000258.1:0-4886 GCA_035293345.1 Bacteroidia bacterium | reverse complement strand
ATCCGGTCAGGATTATGCTGTCGCGCTAAAAGAAGATGAATCGGTTTTCGGCTCAGCCACTCCCGGTTCGTTTGAACTGCTTGTGATTTCGGCAGGCAATTATGTGAAACTGCTGAATGAAAAAGACATCGAGAAATATCTTTCCTTCTACGACCAGAATTATTTCTGACGAGGTCTTTTCTATGTTTGCCGGGTGTTTTTTTGCGGTAAAGCCGTCCTGTTTGTTTACTGTTGTTGTCGTTAATATGTCTTTTGTTGTGTGTATGTGGGCTATTATTGTGGGTATTTGGTCTTTTATTGTCATGAGCTTGTCTCTTATTGTGGCTATTTCGTCTTTTATTTTCATATTTTTGTCACTTATTGTGTTAATGTTGTCTCTTATTTACAATTAGGCACCGTAAAATTTAAGCTTTTAATAAGCTAATATTAAAAATAAACAAAATTATGAGGTTAATAACAAAAAAAGAATATGGGTTTGGGGGCAGTTGCTGCCTCAAGCCGGAAAGTTGAAGACAGATTTGCTTTTTTTGGGGGGGAACTGGAGTTTTACATTGATAATGAATTGGAAAGTTTGCACTTTTGTGGGGGAATAATTGTTGGCGGCATTGTATTTTGTGGGTGTTCGGTTTGGACAGATTTCATAAAGACAGACAAGTAACAATTTTTAAATTGCATACAAGACAAAAAAAATAATGATAATTAAAACAATTTAACCAATATGAAAGCAACGACAATAAAAACACTTCTGGTAACTGCGGTTTTGACGCTTGCGACTATTTTCCCAATTGGCGAAACGCAGACATTTAAAATAACCATTCTGACAAGTATTGTATTGTTTCTCTTCGGACTTATACTGACTCCAATTATGCAATACAACTCTTTACGCAATCGCTTGACAATAAAAAAACCTAAATGGTCGGATAAAATTACTGATGACCAACCTTTGACCTATATTCATTTCATTAGTTTCCTACTATTGACAGCAGGGACTGGCGGACTATTAGGCGGCCTGTTAAAAGGACAAATAATTAATTTCTTTGGGACAATATTTTTCATTGGTGGACTTGGCGTTTTGACTGGTATGTATTTAACTTTGACTATACCTATAAATGACAAACAAGTTTAAAAACTAATCCCGGAACACATTTTTCCATTTGTATTGTTTAAAAAAATTATCTTTGCCTGTAACAAACACGGGCGCGAAACGAATAACCAGTTAAATATTAAAACATGTTCAGCAGCAAACCCAATAAACCCGGAGAAACAATGAGCAAAATTCCAGAGAACAACAATGCTTCCATTAACTTAATCGGAGCAGGAACCACCATTGAAGGTGATATCAAATCGAACGGAGACATCCGCGTTGACGGAACCGTTTACGGCATGGTGCAATCCAAAACAAAAGTTGTTCTTGGCTCCACAGGACTTGTCGAAGGCGACATCAACAGCGCGAATGCCGACATCTCCGGAACCATCAAAGGAAAAACGGTCTGCTCCGAACTTCTTTTTCTCAAAGCAACCGCGAGAGTTACAGGTGACATTGTTACCGGGAAACTTGTGGTTGAAGTTGGCGCCAGCTTCACCGGCTCATGCAACATGGGTCCGGTGATAAAGGATATGAAGTATGGCGACAAACCCGCAGTCACCTCCCTCTCCCAGGAAAAATCGGCTTGACGTTTACAGTCGTTACTCCGGCATGGGCATCCAGATGCTCGTCATCATTTTTGCCGGAACATATTGCGGGATTAAACTTGACGAATTCCTTTCTTTAAAATTTCCTGCCTTTACCATTATGCTCAGCTTGCTTTCCGTTGCTGTGGCAATTTGGTTTGTTGTAAAAGATTTAATCCGCAAAAAATAGTTTCCTGCCTTGAACTATTTCCGCTATTTGCGTTCGCTGATAATTTTCACTGCTCTTCTTTCGCTGGCAGCAGGAGTTTTGTCATTCACACTTCCTGAAAAATATTTTGCTCCCCAGGTATGGATGATTCTTATTTACTTCCTGGTGATTTCGGCTTTGATGCAACTTGTTCTCATGCGCAGAGGAAATGATGACGGAAAAAAATTTGTGAGAGCTTTCATGGCCGGTACAACCATTAAACTCTTCATTCACATTATCGCGGTTATAATTTTTGTTCTGACAAACCGCGAACAGGCGATTCCAATCATCTTCACATTTTTTTGCTGCTATCTTTCGTTCACTGTCTTTGAGGTGACGATGCATTTGAAAAAACAGACAACGAAAGAAAATCAATAAAAAGTTTTGTTCTCCCGAACCATCTTTTTAAGGAGAACACTCGGTCGGTAGCGGTCTTCGCAATATTCTTCGTAAAGCTTTTCAAGTTCAGCAAGAACATTTTCCAAGCCGGTTTCATCAGCCCATTTTAAAAGTCCTTTCGGATAGTTAACACCTTTAGTCATCGCCAAATCCAAATCTTCTTTTGTTGCAACCTGATAATACAGCGCATCAACTGCTTCGTTGATTAACATCGTAAGTACACGTATGAATATTTTTTCTCCGAGTGATTTATCCTTATCCGGTTCGGGCATCACAGCGCCCGGGGAATAATCATAATATCCTTTTCCTGACTTTCTCCCAAAATGCTTTGCTTCAAATAATCTTTTCTGCGTGAGCGATGGCTTATATTTCGGGTCGTGGAAAAATTGTTTCCAGATTGTTTCTGTCACAGTATAGTTCACATCATTGCCGATGAAGTCCATCAGTTCAAACGGTCCCATTTTGAAGCCGCCAAATTCTTTCATTGCCCAATCAATGGTTGCAAAACCGGCAATACCTTCTTCGTAAATGCGGATTGCTTCTCCGTAGAAAGGTCTTGCAACGCGGTTCACAATAAATCCCGGAGTGTCTTTCGCCAGCACACAAACTTTTTTCCACGATTCAATTTTTACTTTGATGTCTTTTTGAATCAGCGAATCTGTGACTACTCCATTTACAATTTCCACAAGGGGCATCAGCGGAGCGGGATTAAAAAAGTGTATTCCAATTACTCTCTCAGGTTTTGTGCATGCAGATGCAATAGAAGTAATGGAAAGTGATGAAGTGTTGGTTGCAAGAACGCAATCAGAAGAAACAATTTTCTCCAAATCAGAAAAGAGTTTTTGTTTGACCTCAATATTTTCAACGATGGCTTCGATGATGAGTCCGCAACTTTTAAACTCGTTCAAGTCAGAAGCAAAATGAATTCGGGCGAAAATATTTTTTGTTTCATCAGAAGAAATTTTTCCTTTCTCTGCAAGTTTCTTCAGCGTTGAGTCAAGATTTACTTTTGCTTTTTCAAGTGCGGATTTATCTGCATCGAACAGAAGTACGTTCTCCCCCGCAGCAGCAGCGACCTGGGCAATGCCGGTTCCCATCGCACCTGAACCTATAACTCCTATTGCCGTCATTGTTAATTAAGTTGATTAAGTTAATTGAGTCAATTAAGGAAAAATTATACTTCTTCCTTTCGCTGTTTTAGATAAGCGATATAACCATTAAGCAATTTTAGTATTTGATTGTAATCTATTTCTAATTCCTTTAATTTATTCTCGTCAATAATCCCTGAATCAAATGCACATATTAAATGATCTAAAGTTTCCGTGAGAGAACCTCTTGCTTGTCTGCAAAACTGAATATTCTCCTGGTAATGAAACCTGCCATAGCCTTCTGCAATGTTTGCTGAAACTGAACGGGATGAACGAATAATCTGGTCGACAATCTTATATTTTTCTTCTTTCGGAAAATCTTTGGCTATCAGAAAGATATTATTACGAAATTTTCTTGCTTCCTTCCAAACTTCCAAATCTCTAAAATCCTTCATACGACTTAATCTACTCAGTTAACTCAATTTACTTATTTCACTTATTTATTCTCCTTTGAAAACCGGTTTACGTTTTTCAAGAAATGCTTTCACGCCTTCTTTGTAATCATAACTATCGGCAGCATTCACCTGCTCATCGCGCTCCGCTTCCAATTGTTTCTCCAATGAGTTGAACATGGATTGATTCAATAACTTTTTTGTGAGACCAAGTCCTTTAGTCGGCATCTCTGACAATGTCTTTGCAATTGAGAATGCTTCTTCCTGAAGTTTGTCATCATCACACACTTTGTAAATCATTCCCATGCGTTCAGCATCAGCGGCAGAAACTTTTTCACCGAGCATCATGAGCGCTGATGCTTTTCCGAAACCAATCAGTCGCGGCAGATGAAATGTTCCTCCGCTGTCGGGAATCAAACCTATTTTAGAAAATGCCTGAATGAATGTTGCGGACGAAGCAGCGAGGACAACATCACATGCAAAAGCAATATTCGCTCCTGCTCCGGCTGCCACACCGTTCACAGCGCACACAACAGGTTTTTCAATCGCACGTAATTTTCTGATGATAGGATTGTAATGCTCCTCAACTATCTTTTTTAATCCGGGACCATTCACGTCAATGGCTTCTACCAAATCCTGCCCCGCATGAAATGCTTTTCCCTCACCAGTAATGTAAATGCAGCGAATGTTTTTATCCGAAGCTGCTTTGTCCAGCGCTGCCTGCATCTCCAGCGCCATCTCACGAATGAAACTGTTGTACTTCTCAGGACGGTTGAAGGTGATTTTGAAAACGCTGCCGACTGTTTCTGATTTGATGAATGGCATTTTCGGTCAGTTGTTAGTGGTTTGTTGATAGTGGTAAAAGTAGAAATTGAATTGAACAAACTGAATAGAAAAATTGCAACTGACAACTAACAACTATCCATTATATACACTTAAAATAATCAAACGGCTCTGTACAATTGTTGCATCTGTAAATTGCCTTGCATGCCGTTGAACCGAACATGGAAATCATTTCTGTTTTATCTGAGCCGCAATGAGGGCAAACAATATTTTTCTTTTTCCCGA